>NZ_JBEPDC010000019.1:0-216779 GCF_040300065.1 Nonomuraea sp. NPDC000554
TGACCATCGACCCCACCCGCGACTACCAGCCCCAAGACAAGAGAAAACCCCCGAACCCGTAGGTTCGAGGGTTTCCGATGTCCTGAGACATCACATCGTCCGAGTGGCAGGATTCGAACCTGCGATACTCCTGCTCCCAAGGCAGGCGGGTTGACCTGACTACCCCACACCCGGTCTGTCAACAAAGAAGCCGCCTCGGGCTGCTGCCCGGAGCGGCTTTCCCGGTGAATCCTTTCGGTGTCACCCGGAAGCCTGTCTGCGCACGCCCATGAGCTCCGTGCGGCACGGTTCTGGCAATGTGCTCACTGGTCAGCGCCTTTCTTGTCGTGCTGGACGCTGTCCACCGTAACTGCGTGATCTCCAAATCCGCCACACATTTTCGGCAACCCAGTAAAGATAAGGAAATGCCAGTAATTCCACGATCGAAGCGGCTGGGGGCGCGTCGTTCCTGTTGAGACTCGTGCCATTCTTCGGCGCGCCGGTCATCGCGCTCTGCGCGACCCTCGCCGGCTTCCTGGCGGTCGTCACGGGGCTCTGGGCGTTGGTGGCCGTGGCGGTGCGGAGCCGGGCTGCCGTCCCGGATGGCTGCTGCCTCTGGGGGCCGCCGTGCTGCCCGCCAGCGTCGCGTGCTTGAACAGCGCCGAGATCGACCGGCGTGGAAGCGGCGGCGGCTGGACACGCCGCAGCGGGCTGGCGGTTCGCCACGGCAGGGCGGACGGTCGGCGATGATGGGGCAGATGACTGACGAACACCGAGGCGGCGGGTCACGGCGCCGCGTGCTGGCCGGGGCCCTGACGGGGGCGGCGGCGCTGGTGGTGCTGGGCGTCGCCGCGCTGAACCGCGGCGACGGCGCGCCGGCCGGGCCAGCCTCGCGGGCGGGCTCCACGAGCGCCGCGACACCGGCCGCCAGCGCGGGCCGGACGGCCGCGGCGAGCGCGGAGCCGACCGGGTCGCCGGTGCCGACCTGGGAGGGTCCGACCCCGCCGCCCATCGACCCGAAGCTGTCCAAGGGGTCCGACCGGGCGCCGGTCACGATCGTCGAGTTCGGCGACTTCGACTGCCCGAACTGCCGCCACTACGCGCAGACGATCGCGCCCGCGTTGAAGCGCGAGTACCTCGACCGGGGCGTCATCCGGATCTTCTGGCGCGACTCCCCCATCAGGGGCCGCGACTCGGTGCGGGCCGCGGTCGCGGGACGGGCCGCCGCCAGGCAGGGGCGGTTCTGGGAGTTCCACGACGCGATGTTCGCGGGACGTCCGCGTCTCGACGACGAGGGCCTGCGGGCCGCCGCCACGCGGGCCGGCCTGGACGTGGCGAGGTTCGACGCCGACCGCCTCGACCCCGCGCTGAAGCGGCTGGTGGACGCCGACCTGAACTTCGCCCTCCAGCTCGGCCTGCCCGGCACCCCGGCCTTTCTCATCAACGGCCGGCTGCTGTTCGGCGCGCAGCCGCTGGCCACGTTCAAGCGGGCGATCGAGAAGGCCCGATGACGGATCTCGGGTACGCGGCGGCGTTCCTGGGCGGCCTGTTCTCTCTGTTCAGCCCGTGCGGGGCGCTACTCCTTCCGGCCTTCTTCGGCTACGCCTTCCCCGGCGGCAGGGCGCTGGCGGGCAGGACGCTGCTGTTCTACGCGGGGCTGTGCGCGGTGCTGGTGCCGCTCGGGATGGGGTCCGCCCAGGCCAGCCGCCTGTTATACGGCCACCAGGAGCTCGTCGTCACGGTGGCGGGCTGGGCGCTGATCGGGTTCGGCGTCCTGCAGATGGCCGGCCAGGGCTGGACGTTCCGGCCGCTGGAGCGGCTCAGGACGCTGGCCAGAGGTGATTCGCCCGCCGCGGTGCTGCTGCTGGGGGCGGTGTCGGGGGTGGGCGGCTTCTGCGCGGGCCCGGTGCTGGGAGCGGTCCTCACGGTCGCCGCGGCCTCCGGTGCGAGCCTGCGCGGCGCCGCGCTGCTGGCGGTGTACGCGGCGGGCATGGCGGCGCCGCTGATGCTGCTCGCCGCCCTGTGGCAGCGGTACGACCTGGGCCGCAGGCGCTGGCTCCGCGGCCACGGCCTGCGCCTGGGCCGGTTCCGCCTGCACACCACGTCGCTGCTGTCGGGCCTGGTCTTCGCCGGGCTCGGCGTCCTGTTCCTGCTCTCGGACGGCACCCGCGCCCTCGCCGTCCCGCTCCCCGACGACTGGGAGGCGGGGCTCCAGTCGGCGGCCCTCGGGAGCGACCTGCCCGACCTGCTCGTGGTCGCGGCGGCGGGGCTCACGCTGGTGGGCGTCACGGCCTGGCGCCTGGCCCGCCGTCCGGAGAGGTAACAGGCGGGCCCCCGCCATCTGACTCGCCGCCCGATGAGGCAGCCGGCGAGCCCCCGCCGCCAGGCGAGCCCTCTCCGTCTGAACTCACCGCCGGGGAGGTGGCCGGGGCGCTACCCTCGCCGGCGGGCGCGGAACCCGGCGGCCTTGGCGCGGTTGCCGCACTCCTGCATGTCGCACCAGCGCCGCGACGAGCCGCGCGACACGTCGAGGTAGAGCCGGGTGCACGCCTCGCCGCCGCACTCCTTGACCCGCGCGGCGAGCGGCCCGCCCAGCAGCTCGATCGCGGCCCTGGCCACCGTCGACAGGGCGGCGTCGAGGTCGCCCGCGCGCTCGACCTCGCCGTCGGCGCGCAGCAGGACCCCGGCAGGCGGGCCGGCCGCGGCGCGGTTGACCAGCTCGCGATCCGCAGAGGAACGGCCGGCCGAAGGGACCGCCAGGCGGTAGACGGCCTCTCTGAGAGCCTTCCCGGTCGCGAGGGCGGATTCGTCCACGTGCGGCGGGGTGTCGAGGATGCCTGCCTGGACGGTCCATCGGGCCAGGTCGTCCGGCCCGTCGAGCAGATCGGAGCGGTCGGAACGGCGGTGGCTGACCGTGCCCGCCAGGTCGAGGCCGAGATTGCCGCTGATGAACGTGAAGCTCCTCACACCCTCATGATAACCACCTTGACAGGTTATTCGCTGACGAGGAAGGCTGAGATAACCGATCTGGCAGGTTATGGAGGCGAGCGTGGCTGTCGGCGTGGCGGAGACGCGGTCCAGGGCGTCGGCGATCCTGCCGCCGCTGTTCGTGGTGATGTGGAGCAGCGCCTTCATCGCCGGGGTCATCGGTGTCGGCGCCGCTCCCCCGCTACTGCTCACGTTCGCCAGGTTCGCCTTCGCCGGGCTGCTGCTGGGCGGCTTCGCGCTGGCCGTGCGGGCGCCGTGGCCGAAGGGACGGCAGCTCGCGCACGTGGTGGTGGCCGGGCTGCTGGTCCAGGCGGTGCAGTTCGGCGCCTTCTACACGGCGATGGGGATGCGCATACCCGCCGCCGTGCTCGCCCTGGTGCAGGGGCTGAACCCGGTGGTGATCGCACTGGTGGCCGGCCGGTTCCTGGGCGAGCGGGTGACGCCCCGCCAGTGGGCGGGCTTCGGGCTCGGCGCGGCGGGCGTGGGGCTGGCCGTCGCCGACCGGCTGAGCCTGTCGCCGGCGGGCGTGGCGTTGAGCGTCGTCGGTCTGCTCGGGCTCAGCCTGGGCACGGTCTACCAGAAGCGGTTCGCGTCCGGCATGGACGTGCGGACCGGCACCGCGGTCCAGTTCCTGGCCGCCGCGCCGCTCGTGGCGGTGGCGTCGCTGCTGTTCGAGACGCCGCACGTCAGCGACTGGGCCGGCTTCTCCTGGGCCGTGGCATGGCTGGTGCTGGTGAACTCGATCGGCGCGTTCCTGCTGCTCAACACCATGTTGCGGAACGCGCCCGCGAGCCGGGTCAGCACCGTGTTCTTCCTCACCCCCGCCGTGACGGCCGTCATGGCCTGGCTGCTGGTGGGCCAGTTGCTGCCCGCGCTGGCGCTGGTGGGGCTGGCGGTCGGCGGGGCGGGGGTCCTGCTCGCCAACCGCCGCTGACCCTCAGCCGCGGTCGCCGGGCGTGGACCAGGTCGCCGCGGGCCGGCCCTCGTCGGGCATCTCGACGCGGAAGCGGGGCAGCGCGTCGGGGTAGTTCTCCCTGATGTAGGTGACCAGGTGCTCGCGCACGTCGCACTTGAGGTCCCAGGCCGAGGGCGAGTCGGCGGCGCTCATCAGCGCCCGCAGCTCGATCAGCCCGTTCTTCTGCACGTCGGTGACCTGGAGGGTCCAGTCCTTCTGGTCCCACAGCGGGTTGCCCTGGATGTACCTGTGCAGCTCGTCGCGGAGCTTGGCCACCGGCACCGACCAGTCGACGCGCAGGTGGACCACGGCGACGACCTGGCTGCCGTGCCTGGTCCAGTTCTCGAACGGGTTCTGCGTGAAGTAGGAGACGGGCAGGACGAGGCGGCGCTCGTCCCACAGCCGCAGCACGACGTAGGTGAGCGTGAGCTCCTCGATCCTGCCCCACTCGTTGTTGACGACGACCACGTCATCAAGGCGCAGCGCGTCGCTGAAGGCGAGCTGGAGCCCCGCCAGCATGTTGCCGAGGGTCGGCTGGGCGGCGATGCCGACCACCGCGCCCGCGATGCCGGCCGAGGCGAGCAGCCCGGCGCCCAGCGCCCGGACCTGCGGGAAGGAGAAGAGCATCGCGCCCAGCGCGATCACGATGATGACCGCGGCGGCGACCCGGCGGACCAGCCCGATCTGGGTCCTGATCCGCCGCGCCCGGCGGTTGCCCTCCCCCTGGACCAGCACCAGCCGGTCGAGGACGACGTCGGTCAGCGCGTAGCTGGCCTGGACGATCAGCCACGTCACGCTGGCGATGGTGAGCAGCGCGAGCACCTGGTCGACGGTGCTGCCGAGGCTGCGTTCCTGCTGCGTGTCGCCGAACATGCCGGGCCCGAACACCACGTTGAACGCCGCCACGGCGGCCACCGCGAAGGCGGGCCAGGTGCAGTGCTCCACGAGGTGCCGCGCGAGCGCCCACTTGCGCCCGGCCCTCGACAGGATCCGACGGGCCACCTCCACCACCAGGATCGAGCCGATCACAGAGACGATGAGGATGGGCCAGTCGGATGGCGACTGCACTGTCATACCCCCAATGTCTAGAAGGTTTCGTCAAATGTCACATTGCCCTCAACGGCTACTTGGTAAGCAGAAACACGACGTTCGAAGAAGTTGGCCAACTCCTGCACGTCCTGCAACTCCATGAACGCGAACGGGTTGGCCGTACCGTACCTCCTGGACAGGCCCAGCCGGGCCAGCCGCTGGTCGGCGACGTATTCGAGATATTCACGCATCTGGTCGACGCTCATGCCCGGCATGCCGTCGCCGCACAGGTCGCGGGCGAAGGCCAGTTCGGCTGCGACAGCTTCCTCGATCATGCTGGTCACCTGCTCGCCCAGCTTGTCGTCGAACAGCTCGGGCTCCTCGGCCCTGACCGTGTCGACCACGCTGAAGGCGAACTCCATGTGCATGGACTCGTCGCGGAACACCCAGTTCGTGCCGGTGGCCAGGCCGCCGAGCAGCCCGCGAGAGCGGAACCAGTATACGTAGGCGAACGCGCCGTAGAAGAAGAGTCCCTCGATGCAGGCGGCGAAGCAGATCAGGTTGAGCAGGAACTGTCTGCGCTGCTCAGCGGTCTCCAGGTGCTGGAGTCCGTTGATCGAGTCGATCCACTTGAAGCAGAACTCCGCCTTGTCGCGGATGGACGGGATGTGGTCGATCGCGGCGAACGCCATGACCCGCTCGTCCGGGTCGGGCAGGTACGTGTCGAGCAGCGTCAGGTAGAACTGCACGTGCACGGCCTCCTCGAACAGCTGCCTGCTCAGGTAGAGGCGCGCTTCGGGGGCGTTGACGTGCTGGTAGAGGTTGAGCACCAGGTTGTTGGCGACGATCGAGTCGCCGGTGGCGAAGAAGGCCACCAGGCGGTTGATCAGGTGGCGTTCCTGCGGCGTCATCTTCGCCAGGTCGGCGAGGTCGTTGTGCAGGTCCACCTCCTCCACCGTCCAGGTGTTGCGGATGGCGGCCCGGTAACGCTCGTAGAAGTCGGGGTAGCGCATGGGCCGCAGGGTCAGGTCCATCCCAGGGTCGAGCAGCATGTTTGTCGTCTCTCTCTTCGGTATGGCGGCTACTGGCAGGCTTCGCAGACCTCCGGGTTCTCCAGCGAGCAGGCGATCACGGACTCCAGCGGCTCGGCGGGGGCCGGGACGGACTGGACCGTGGTCTGGGCGATCCGGGTGGCCGGACGGGAGCGCAGGTAGTAGGTGGTCTTCAGGCCCCGCTTCCAGGCGTAGGCGTACATCGAGGAGAGCTTGCCGATGGTGGGGCTGGCCATGAACAGGTTGAGCGACTGCGACTGGTCGATGTACGGCTGCCTGGACGCCGCCAGGTCGATGAGCGCCTTCTGCGGCAGTTCCCAGGCCGTGCGGTAGAGCGCCTTGAGGTCGGCGGGGATGCCGGGGATGTCCTGGACCGAGCCGTCGGCCCGCTTGATGGCGTCGCGCATCTGCTGCGTCCACAGCCCGCGCGCCTGGAGGTCGGCGACCAGGTAGCGGTTGACCTGGAGGAACTCACCCGACAGGGTCTCGCGCTTGAACACGTTGGACACCTGCGGCTCGATGCACTCGTAGCAGCCCGCGATGGAGGCGATGGTGGCCGTCGGCGCGATGGCGACCATCAGCGAGTTGCGCAGGCCGTTGGCGGCGATCTTCTCGCGCAGGGCGTCCCACCGCTCGCCGGTTCCCGCCGCGTAGTGGTCGGGGTGCAGGACGCCGAGCGCCGCCCGGGTGTCGGCGTACGACGCGTGCCTGCCCCGCTCGACGGCCAGGTCGGCGGACGTGTCGTAGGCCGCCAGCGCGATCTCCTCGGCGATGCGGGTGGACAGCTCCAGCGCCTCGGGCGAGTCGAACGGCAGCCTGAGGGTGAACAGGACGTCGGCCAGGCCCATCACGCCGAGGCCGATCGGACGCCAGCGCAGGTTGGCGGCCTCCGCCTCGGGGGTGGGGTAGAAGCCCAGGTCGATGGTCCTGTCGAGGAAGCGCACGGCGGTCCTGACGGTCCGGCCGAGCCGCCCCCAGTCGAGGCCGTCAGGGGTGACGTGGGCGGCGAGGTTGATCGAGCCCAGGTTGCAGACGGCCGTCTCGCCGTCGCTGGTGACCTCAAGGATCTCCGTGCACAGGTTCGACAGGTGGATGACGTTCTCGGGGCGGGCGGTCTGGTTGGAGGTGCGGTTGGCCGCGTCCTTGAAGGTCATCCAGCCGTTGCCGGTCTGGGCCAGCGTGCGCATCATCCGGCCGTAGAGCGTCCGGGCGGGGATCTGGCGGGTGAACCGGCCCTGGGCCTCGTACGCCCGGTACGCCTGGGTGAAGGCGTCGCCGTACAGGTCCGTGAGGTCCGGGACGTCCTTGGGGTCGAACAGCGACCAGACCTCGTCGGCCTCCACCCGGCGCATGAACTCGTCGGGCACCCAGTTGGCCAGGTTCAGGTTGTGGGTGCGGCGGGCGTCCTCGCCGGTGTTGTCGCGCAGCTCCAGGAACTCCTCGATGTCGGCGTGCCAGGTCTCCAGGTACACGCAGGCCGCGCCCTTGCGCCGGCCGCCCTGGTTGACCGCCGCGACCGACGAGTCGAGCGTGCGCAGCCACGGCACGATGCCGTTCGAATGCCCGTTGGTGCCCCTGATCAGCGAGCCACGCGAGCGCACCCGCGTCCACGAGATGCCGATGCCGCCGGCGTACTTCGACAGCCGCGCCACCTGCCCGTACCTTTCGTAGATCGCCTCCAGCTCGTCCCTCGGGGAGTCGAGCAGGAAGCACGACGACAGCTGGGGCCTGCGCGCGCCCGAGTTGAACAGCGTCGGCGAGCTGGGCAGGTACGACAGCGTCGACATCAGCGCGTACAGCTCGGCCGCCTCCGCGACCGACTCCGACAGCCCGCACGCCACCCGCAGGAAGAAGTGCTGCGGCCGTTCCAGCACCGCCCGCGTGCGCGGGTGCCGCAGCAGGTAGCGGTCGTAGACGGTGCGCAGGCCGAAGTACTCGAACCGCGCGTCGGCCTCGTCGGAGACCAGCGCGTCCAGCTCGGGGGCGTGGGCGGCGACGAACTCCGCCAGCGCGTCCTGGACCAGCCCGGCCGCGTGCGTGGCGGCGACCGACTCGGAGAAGGTCCGCACCCCGTGGCCGGCCGCCTCGTCGGCGATCTCCTCGGCCAGCAGGCGGGCGGCGACCCGGGAGTTGGCCGGGTCGGCGATCACCCGCGCGGCGGCCTCCTCGATGGCCAGCCTGCGGTCGCCCTCAACGATCTGCGTCACGTGCTCTCTCCTCGCGAGCTCATCCTCGTGAGGGCACGCGAGAGCGCGGCACGGCATGCGGCCGCGACGCCCCCGGGCCCTCCCTCGAGGCCCTGGACCGTTCAGCCGGGACAGGCCCGGCACCGCTGGCAGGTCTTCGGGCTCGCGGGCAGGCCATGGAGGCGCCTACTGGCCGTCGCTTCCCGGATCGCTCCAGTGCTTGTGACGGCGGTCGTTCCCGCTCACCGCTGCGGGGCAGCCCCGGAATCGCACCGGGTTCCCTTTTGCTCCGCCCTTTGGGGCGAACCAGCGACGAGCAGGATCCTACATCTAGTGGCCGTTCCCGCAACTGCCCCAGCATGTTGTGCCGGGCGTGTCGAGCAGACCGAGGTCGCGGAGCACCGCCCTGGTGCGGTCGATCTCGGACGTGAGCCACTTCTCGAAGTCGTCGCCGCTGAGCGGGATCGGGTTCCAGCCGCCGGCGCGGCACGCCGCCTGCCACGCCCGGGAGCCGCAGACGTCGTCGCACATCTGGATGGCGGCGGCGCGGCTGTCGTCCGACATGCTGTCGGGGCCGACGGCGGCGCACCAGTCGGCGAAGTCCACCCGCACCCCCGACTCCAGCAGCGTCGGCGCGTCCAGGCCGACGGCCCGCTCGGCGGAGGAGACGGCGAGCACCCTGACCTGGTGCCCGTCGATACTGGGACGCCAGTCGGCCAGGGTCCCGGCGGCGGCCGTGGCCTTGCCGCCGAGCAGCGCCGTCGCGGCCGCCGCGCTGTTGCGGTAGCCGGTGTAGTCGACCTTGCGGGCGTCGGCGCCCAGCCCCTTGGCGATCAGCCCGAAGAGCAGGTGGTCGGGCCCGCCCTGGCGGCCTCCGGCGAGCTGCGTCTGGTCGGGCTGGGCGACCAGGTGGGCGCCGAACTCGTCGAAGTTCCTGAAGCGGGAGGTGGCGGGCACGACCACGACCTCGACGTCGCCGGTGAGCCTGGCCAGCGGGGTCGCGGTGTCGAGCAGGGACAGGCCGTTGTTCATGTCGGCGGCGGCCAGGGCGGGCAGGCCCGTGACGGTGACCTTGGTGACCGGCGCCTGGGACGTGACGGCGTACCCGGCCTCGCGAGCGCACCTGACGAGGGTCGCGGCGACCCTGGCCCAGCGCTCGCCGCCCGCTCCGATGGCGAACCGGGCGCGGGGGCCCACCGTGCCGGTGGCCGCGTACTCGGTGCCGCAGCCCGCAAGGAGCGCGGCGCCCCATCCGAGTGCGAAGAACCGTCGACGGCGCATGGCGTCCCACCCCCGAACCTCGCGATATCCCCCATTACTAGAAGTTATTGACAGTAAACGCGCTGCTACACATCAGGGGCGTCGTAGGATGCGTTCACGAAATCTCGCGAAATTTGGAGTTATTGGGGTTTTGCGGCTTTTTGCGCGACACCTGCGAGCAGGCACGAGGCCGGGGACGGGCGGCCGACGAGCCTGGGCCGGTCCGGACGCCAGTCCGCCGCCTGCACCAAACCTGGTGAAACCATAGTGAAATCCCCGAAGAACTCCCGGATCTCCTGCGGGGTCCTGTCGGTGCCACCCGGCCCCCGGTGGACCCCCAGCGTTCCGGGGCCCTGGGCGCGCACGAGCGAGGTGGCGTGCGTGAGCACGAGGTGGCTGCCCGGCGCGACCGCGTCACGGAGCCTCGCCACCATCGCGTGCGGCTCGTCCAGCACGAAGTGCAGGACCGACACCAGCAGCAGCCCCACCGGCTGCGACAGGTCGAGGAACCCGGCGGCCCTGCCCAGCACGTCGTCGGTGTCGAGCAGGTCGGCCTCGAGCATCACGGCGCCGTCCCCGGCCTCCAGCAGCGCGCGGCCGTGCGCGGCGACCACCGGGTCGCGCTCGACGTAGACGACCCTGGAGCCGAGCGCGACCTCGTGCGCGTTGCCCTGGGTCGGCAGCCCGCCGCCCAGGTGCAGGAACTGCCGGATTCCGGTGCCGGTGAGGTAGCGCACCGCGCGCTGGAGGAAGGCCCGGTTGGCGCGTGCCACCGGGACCGCCTCCGGAAGCAGCTCGGCCAGCGTGTCGATGGCTTCGCGGTCGATGGCGAAGTTGTCCTTGCCGCCGAGCAGGTAGTCGTACATCCGGGCGAGGTTCGGTGTGTGAGAGTCGAACTCCGGCACATCGCGATCTTAGATCGTTCAGGCCCCGTTAACACGAGCTACGTTCCGATTGTGGCCGTTTTGGTGAGTTTCCCGTTTCCGGGCCGCAGCTGATCCGCTACTCGACCGTGACGCTCTTGGCCAGGTTGCGGGGCTTGTCGACGTCCCGGCCGAGCGCGACGGCGGCGTGGTAGGCCAGGAGCTGGAGCGGGATCGTCAGCAGGATCGGGTCCAGCTCGATCTCGTTCTTCGGCACCACGATGACGTCGTCGGCCAGCTTGGCGTCAGGCTCGCGGTGGCCGACCATGAGCACCTGGCCGCCGCGGGCGCGGATCTCGCCGAGCGTGGTGAGGTTCTTGTCGAGCAGCTCGTCGTCGGGGACGATCGCGACCGTCGGCATCTCCGGGCCGATCAGCGCGAGCGGGCCGTGCTTCAGCTCGCTCGCCGGATACGCCTCGGCGTGGACGTAGGAGATCTCCTTGAGCTTCTGCGCCCCCTCGCGGGCCACCGGGTAGCCGCGGACCCGGCCGACGAACATCATGCTGGGGTTCTTGGCGTACTTCTGCGCCAGCTCGGCGATCTTGTCGCTCTGCGCGAGGATCTCCTCGATCTGGCCGGGGAGCCTGCGCAGGCCCTCGCAGATGCGGCGGCCGTCGGCGGGCGACAGGTCGTGCACCCGGCCGAAGTGCAGCGCCAGCAGCACGAAGGCCAGCGAGGTCGAGGTGAACGCCTTGGTCGAGGCGACCGACACCTCGGGGCCCGCGTGCAGGTAGACGCCGCCGTCGACCTCGCGGGCGATCGCGCTGCCGACCGCGTTGACGATGCCGATCACCCGGCCGCCCTTGCGTTTGAGCTCCTGCACGGCGGCCAGCGTGTCGTAGGTCTCGCCCGACTGGCTGATCGCGACGTAGAGCGTGTCGGGGTCCACGACCGGGTTGCGGTAGCGGAACTCGCTGGCGGGCTCGGCGTCGGCCGGGATGCGGGCCAGCTCCTCGATGAGCTGGGCGCCGATCTGGCCCGAGTAGTAGGCCGACCCGCAGCCGATGATCTTCACGCGGCGGAAGGAGCGGGTCTCGCGGGCGTCCATGTTGAGGCCGCCCAGGTGGGCGATGTGGAAGCGCTCGTCCAGGCGTCCGCGCATGGTGCGGGCCACCGTGTCGGGCTGCTCGGAGATCTCCTTGAGCAGGTAGTGCTCGTAGCCGCCGGTGTCGTAGTGGCCGGCGTCCCAGTCGACCGTGAGCGGCTCCTTGGCGGTCTCGCGGGCGTCGCTGGCGAAGGTGTGGAAGCCGTCGGCCTTGAGCACGGCCAGCTCGCCGTCCTCCAGGTGGACGACCTGCCGGGTGTAGCGGACCAGCGCGGCCACGTCCGAGGCGGCGAACATCTCCTTCTCGCCGATGCCGAGCACGATGGGGCTGCCGTTGCGCGCCACGACCACCTCGCCGGGCCGCTCGGCGTCGATCACCGCGATGCCGTACGTGCCGACGACGCTCTTGAGCGCCTTCCTGACCGCCTCCTCCAGGGAGTCGTTCTCGCGGGCGGTGCGGGCGATCAGGTGCGCGAGCACCTCGGTGTCGGTCTCGGAGGCGAACTCCACCCCGTCGGCCACCAGCTTGGCGCGCAGCTCGTCGGCGTTCTCGATGATGCCGTTGTGGACGACCGCGATGCGCTCGTCGGCCGACAGGTGAGGATGCGCGTTGGCGTCACTGGGCACGCCGTGGGTGGCCCACCGGGTGTGGCCGATGCCGAGGCCGCCCTTGAACCGGGCGGGCACGGCCTTGGCCAGATCGGCCACCCTGCCCTTGACCTTGCGGACCTTGAGCCCCTTGTTCGACACCACGACCCCGGCCGAGTCGTAGCCCCGGTACTCCAGCCGCTGCAGCCCCTCCAGCAGGATGGGCGCCGCGTCCTTGGGCCCCACGTAGGCGACGATTCCGCACATCCAAGCTCTCCTCTATCCGTAGACAATCCGGCGCAGTTGGCGCAGGGACAGCTCGGGAGCCGCCACCCTGCGCCCGCGCAGTTCGGCGGCGACCCTGGGGAAGATCTCGTCGTTGGTGAAGCCTTGCGACTTCAGCTCCGCGTGGCGCCGCCGTACGAACTCCTCGGCCGACTCCGAGAAGTACGACAGCACGTCGGCGACCACGCGCGCCGCCTCCCCCGGGCCGAGACCGCTGGTCCGGCCGAGGTGGGCGATGAGGTCCTCGTAGAGGTTCCGCGCCGTGGACACAGACGAGGACACTACGCATGTCGAAGAAGACACGCCAACATCCTGCCCGAAATCGGGCAGGAATAGCCTCTAGGCGACGCTCACACGTCCCCAACCTTTGTCCAAGCACCGGCAAGCGAATGATCGGCGGCCTGTAAACGCCGCCGCGGGGCCCGCCGTCCCCGCGGGCAGCAGCATCGTCGTGGGCGAGATCGGCGCGACGGCCGTCGCCGTGCCCCCGGATCGAGCGGCCGCTCAGCGGGTTCGTGATCGGATTCGCGACGTCCGAGGTCAACGGCCGGTTCACGGCGGGCACCCAGCGGCTACGGGTCCAGCGGACTCCCCGCGAGCCAGCGGTCGGCGACCACCCCGGCGCGCCCGGCCACTCGGACGCCGAATTCGCCGCCGCCCCACGAGACTCATCCGCATCATCAGCCCCGTCTGACACGCCGTTTAACAGGGAATGACTACGGTGTGTAGCTCGACAGTCGCGTTACGTGGGGGTTGTCATGCTGGTCTGGCTCGCCATCGCGCTCGCCGCCTCCGGCCTCGCCGTGCCGCCGCCGGGGCGGCAGGAGGACTTCGCGCGGGCGGCCAGGGAGTACGGGCTTCCCGTGAGCGTCCTGCTCGCCGTGTCCTACCTGGAGTCGCGGTGGGACGCGCACGCGGGCTCGCCCAGCACGTCCGGCGGCTACGGGCCGATGCACCTCGTGGACGTGCGGGCGGCCGGCAGGCACCTTCGAGCCGCCGCCGCGGACGGCAACGCCACCCGCGGGGACTCTCACGGCGACGCCCGCGAGGCCGCCCGTGGCGGTGCCCGTGACCATGTCCGCCGGGACGCCGACTGGAACGCCCGTGGCGACGATCGCGGAGTCACCCGTGACGACGTCGCCGGGCCGGCCGCTTCGCGCGAGGCGCTGCCGGAGTCGACGTTGCGGCAGGCGGCGGAGCTGACCGGGCTGCGGCAGGCCGTGCTGCGGCGCGACCCGGCCGCGAACATCAGGGCCGGCGCCGCGCTGCTCGCGTCCTACCAGCGGCAGCCCAGCGACGACCCGGCCGCCTGGTACGACGCGGTCGCCCGCTACTCAGGGGCCGGCGACCGGCTCACCGCACGGCGCTTCGCCGACGAGGTGTTCTCCGTGATCGCCGAGGGCGCCACCCGCCGCACCGACGACGGAACCGTGGTGCGCCTCACCGCCGTACCCGGCCTGCGCGTCCCCCGCCCGGACGCCGAGGCGACGGCAACCGGCAACGCCGCAACAGACGGCGGCACAAGGACAGGCGGCGAAGCGGCGACCGGCGGCGGCAGAGTCGCCGAGGGCGGCGCGGCGGTGGGCGGCGACACAGCGGTGAAGGGCGACCACGCAGCAGACGGCGGCGGGGTGGCGGCCGGCGGTGAGGCGGCCGGCGACGGTGAGGTGGTCAGCGGCGGCGGGGTGGTCGGCGGCGAGGTCGCTGAGGGCGGTGGGGCGGGGGATGCGCTGCCTGGGGGGCGGACGGCAGGCGAGGGAGCGGCCGAGTGCCCGGCCTCCCTGGCGTGCCAGTGGATGCCCGCCGCCTTCCGGCGCTTCGACCACCGGACGGACTACGGCAACCACGACAGGGTCCGCGAGTCCCGGCGGATCGACTACATCGTGATCCACGACACCGAAGGCACCTACCAGGGCATCCGGTCGATGGTCCACGACCCCGAGTACGTGAGCTGGCACTACACGATCCGCTCCCGCGACGGACACATCGCCCAGCACGTACGGACCAAGGACATCGCCTGGCACGCCGGCAACTGGGACTTCAACGCCCGTTCGATCGGGATCGAGCACGAGGGATACCTGGCCAGGGGCGGCACCTGGTACACCGAGGCGATGTACCAGGCGTCGGCGAGGCTGGTGAAGTACCTCGCGGCGAAGTACGACATCCCGCTCGACCGGGCGCACATCCTCGGCCACGACAACGTCCCGGGCTCGACGCCCGAGACCCTGCCGGGCATGCACGAGGACCCCGGGCCCTACTGGGACTGGGCGCACTACTTCGACCTGCTGGGCAGCCCGTTCGAAGGGACCGGCCGCGCGGCGACGGAGCTGGTCGACGACACCGGAGTGGGAGGCGACGAGGGGGCGCCGACGCAGGGAGCCGGACGCGGAACCTCCGCACTGAGCGAGGGCCCGCAGCACGGGACGTCCCTGCAGGTCGTGGGGCACGGGACGACCGCGCCGGCCGACAGGGCGCGGCGCGGGACGTCCGCGCCGGCCGTGGGGCCGCAACGCGGGACGCCCGGTCGGAACGGCGGGGCGCAGCGTCCGGCGTCCGTGCTGATCCTGCCCGGCTACGCCGAGAACCGGCCGCACTTCACGGGCTGCTCGGAGAAGCGGCCCTGCGCCGATCAGGGCGCGTCCACGGTGTGGCTGCGCACCGAGCCGCGCGAGGACGCACCGCTGGTCGACGACGTCGGCAAGCGGGTCGGCAAGCCCAGCACCCGCAGCGTCTACGACCACAGCGCCCGCGCCTCGACGGGCCAGCGGTTCGCCGTGGCGGGGACGCAGGGCGACTGGACGGCCATCTGGTACCTGGGGAGCAAGGCCTGGTTCTACAACCCGCCCGCGCAGCCGACGGCCGTACCCGCGAAGGGGCCGCTGGTCACTCCCCTGAAGTCCGGCGTCAGGGTGTACGGCCGCGCCTACCCCGAACAATCCGCCTATCGCGGCAAGGGGGTCACCTATCAGACCCTGACCCCGCTCCCCTACGTGATCCAGCCCGGCCAGCTCTACTCGCTCGGCTTCACCCTGCCGGCCTCCTACTACTCGGCCAACTCCTACAGCCCCGCCAGGCACGTCATGGTCCGAGGCGGCCTGCGCTACCACCAGATCCAGCTCGGGCACCGCGTCGCGTTCGTCAAGGCCGAGGACGTGCGGGTGATCCGCTGAATTCCGCACCCGGTTTTCCCGCCGCCGGACGTTCGCTGCGCACGGGCACTCCGCGAAGACGATATGGTTTTCTCGTGGACCGGTACATCGCCGGAAACACGCGGAAGTGGCTCAGTGGTAGAGCATCACCTTGCCAAGGTGAGGGTCGCGGGTTCGAATCCCGTCTTCCGCTCGGAGGTTCAATCTCCTGGTGGAGTGGCCGAGAGGCGAGGCAGCGGCCTGCAAAGCCGTCTACACGGGTTCAAATCCCGTCTCCACCTCGGTCCCTGGCGGGATAACCGTCAGGATCCGCTAAAGTAGGTCAAGCGTCACGCGGAAGTGGCTCAGTGGTAGAGCATCACCTTGCCAAGGTGAGGGTCGCGGGTTCGAATCCCGTCTTCCGCTCTGAGTTTCAACTCAATACGGACGATTAGCTCAGCGGGAGAGCGCTTCCCTGACACGGAAGAGGTCACTGGTTCAATCCCAGTATCGTCCACCATGCTCCACAGCAGACCTGTGATGGTCTGATCCAGCCCCATGCGTACGGCAGATGCCGGGTGTATGGGGCTTTCTTGTTCCGGGGTTGATCACGAGTGTTGTCGCGTTCGACCGGTTGCCGAATTCCACCCGGCGGGCCATTCCTCTGGGCTGAGGCGGGCATCCTGCTTTTTTCCACCGCCGCGTTGGGTGGCTTCGTCCTCCGCCACCCCCTCTGTCTCGCCGCTGAGGGGCCGCACGACCGGATCCGGTGGAGAAATCTTCTACCCTGCGCTCACCCTCGGTGGTCGCTCGATCACGCTCGCTCTAGGCTGCGCACCATACCCACGGTCAGCGTGGTTCCCGTCCCGCGACCACGACTGGAACCTGCCGGCCGTCCCTCCTCGCATCCTGGAGATCCCATGCACGCGTCCTCCCCCGCCCGTACCGACCAGGCCCCGTGGGGCATGACCCGGCTGAGTCCCTTTCCTCGCGACGCCGACACCGGCGTGCCCTACCGCGTCGAGCTGGATCCCGTCACGCAGACGGGCGTCCACCTCGACCTGGCCACCGGCCGGCCGCTCGACGCAGGCAGGCACGGCACGAACAAACAGCAGGCGTCGGCCACCGAGCCGCCTCACCACCCCGACGGGGACGCGCCGAAGCGTGGCGGCAAGCCCGACTCCGTCACGGACTGGGTATCGGACTGATGCCGACCGCCTCTCCGGTCGCCGTGGTCACCTGCTTGGACGACCCGACCGCCGACCTGGTGCTGGCCGAGCTGCACAGCCGGGGCGTCCCCTGTGTGCGGTTCGACCCGGGGGCCGACTTCCCCCATGACGTCACGCTGGAGACGTCCTTCGACGACCTGGGCATGACCGGCTCGCTCGACACCGCCACGCGCCGTCTGAATCTGGGCGACGTGCGCGCGGTCTACTGGCGGCGCCCGTCGCCCTACCAGCGCCCACCCGGCCTCGACGAGGACACCGGAACCTGGGTGAGCGACCAGTCGCGCTACGGCCTCGGCGGCATCCTGGCCGCCCTCCCCGGCGCGCGCTACCTCAACCACCCCTGGCGCAACCGCGACGCCGAACACAAGCCGGTCCAGCTGGCCACGGCCGCGGCCAGCGGGCTCACGATCCCTCGGACGCTGATCACCAACCGGCTCGACAGCGTCCGGGCCTTCGCCGCCCAGGTCGGCCGGGTCGTGTACAAGCCGCTGTGGTCCACCCCTTGCCGCGGCGCCGATGGGACGTCCCTGACCGTCTGGACCCGCGCCGTCGACGTCACCGCGCTGGACGAACGCGTCGGCGGCGCGGCGCACCTGTTCCAGCAGCAGGTCGACAAGGTCGCCGACGTGCGCGTCACGGTGGTCGGCCGGCGGATCTTCCCGGTGCGGATCGACGGCGCCCCAGGGCTGGACTGGCGGCACGACTACCGCTCGCTCTCCTACCGGCTCGTCGAGGCGCCGCCGTCCGTCGTCAGGGGGATGCGGGCCTACCTCGACGGGTTCGGCCTGCTGTTCGGAGCCTTCGACTTCGCGCTGAGCCGGAACGGCGCGTGGGTGTTCCTGGAGTGCAATCCCAACGGGCAGTGGGCCTGGTTCGACGATCCCCTTTCGCAGCGGATCGTCCGAGCCGTAGCCGATCAACTGGAAGGGGCGTCATGAGAACATTGTTCGACACCAGGCGGCGGGAGCTGGCCGCATGGTTGGCGGCGGAGGACCCCCGGTGGAAGACGGCCGTCGCGGACGTGCCACGCGAGCTGTTCCTGGGCGAGGCGGTCTACCGCGCCGGTGACGGGCCGGACGGGACCGTGTGGGAACCCGTGCGGCGCGACGGGATGACCGCCGAACAGTGGTCGCGGCTGGCCTACGAGGACGCGACCTGGGTGACCCAGATCGGCGGAGTCCTGGCCGAGGACGCCGGCGGCGGCCTGAGCGGCGACCCCACGTCCTCCTCGACGCTGCCCGGCCTGGTCGTGCGGATGCTGGAGGCGGCGGGGATCGGCGACGGCGACAGGGTGCTGGAGATCGGCACCGGCACCGGGTACTCGACCGCGCTCCTGTGCCACCGACTCGGCGACGGCAAGGTGACCAGCATCGAGTACGACCCCGCCGTCGCGCGCCGGGCCCGGTCCGCGCTCACGGCCGCCGGGTGCGCTCCGACGCTGGTCGTCGGCGACGGGCTCGCCGGGTACGAGCCGAACGCCGAGTACGACCGGCTGATCGCGACCTGTTCCGTGCGTTACGTCCCGGCCGCGTGGATGTGGGAGGTCCGCGACGGAGGGACGATCACCGCGCCGCTGGCCGGGTGGATGGGAGGCACGGCGCTGGCGCACATCACGCTGGCCGGTGACGGCACGGCCTGCGGGCGGTTCCCCGCCGACGACATCGGGTTCATGTTCGCCCGTCCGCACGGCCGCCCGCCCCTGTCGTCCTACCTGATCGGCCTCGGTGACGAGCGCGACAGCCTGATCGACCCCCGGCTCCTGGACGACTCGCTGGGCGTGTTCGTGGCCCAGCTCGGCGCTCCCTCGGCCCAGAAGCTGGGCCTTGGAGACGAGATCATCCTTCTGGACGTGGCCACCGGCTCCCAGGCCACCACGCGGCCCTGCGCGGGTGGCTGGACGGTACGCCAGCACGGGCCGCTGCGGCTGTGGGACTCCGTCGAGGACGCCGTCCTGGCCTGGCAGAAGGCCGGCTCGCCGGACTGGTCGGGATTCGGGCTCACGGTCACCCAGGAGGGGCAGCGGGTGTGGCTCGGCAGCCCCAGCGGACCTTCGTGGAACCTACCGGCCTGAGCTTGCCGGCAGCGGCGCCGCGGGAGGCGCCGAGCGCGACCGCGAGCTCCGCCTAGCCGCCGCGGGCCGTCCCGGACGAGGTGGCGGACGCCGTCCGCGCTGCTCTCGGCGTGGAGCCGAACGACGGGATCCGCGAGGCGATGGACGCCTTCCTCGCCTCCCGTTCCTGGTGAACGCTGAGGTCGGACCTCACCGTTGGTTACCCATTCGTTATGTAATGCCCCCTTGCTGGGGTTTCTTATGCATATATACGGTCCCTTCATTGCCACTTAACAACATGTTCAGTGCAGCCAACCGAGAGGTTCGATGACCGAGTCGGAGACCGCCCGTTTGGGTGCGCGCATCAGGGCCTACCGGAACATGCGTCACATGACCGTGCGCGGTCTGGCGGGCGAGTCCAAGGCGAGCGCGAGCTTCATCAGCCAGTTGGAGCGCGGGCAGACCAGCGCGAGCATCGGGATGCTCCGGCGGATCGCCGGCGCTCTCGGTATCACGGTGGCCGACCTGTTCAACGAGGACGACGAGGTGGGACACCGGGTCGTACGCCGCTCGGAACGTCCCGAGCTGCATACGGCGCCAGGTACCCGCAAGTACCTGATCTCCCAGCGCCCGCTCCAGAACCTGGAGATGTACGCGGGAGAGTTCGACCCCGGCGCTTCCACAGGGGACGAGCCGTACACCCACGGCGACTCCCAAGAGATCTTCCTCGTGCTCCGCGGCGAGGCCACGCTCTGGCTCGGCCCCGCCGAGTCGGCGACCCCGCGGGTGCTCTCGCCCGGCGACAGCGTGGAATACCGCACCTCGATCCCCCACCGTGTCGTCAACGACGGCGACGAGACCACCGAGGTGCTGTGGGTGGTCAGCCCACCCACCCCAACCTGAAAACACTCGATCCCGCTACCAGAGGGGGTAACCATGCTGAAGCACCCCAAGCGACTGGCCGGTATGGCCGGTCTCGCCGCATCCCTGCTTCTCTCCGCCGCCTGCGGCGCCGGCGCCGGCGCGCCCGCCGACATCGACCTCGGTTCCGGCCCCGCCAAGTCCGGCACCATCAAGAAGGACGCCCTGAGCGGCCTCAACATGACCTTCGTCTCCTACGGCGGCGCCTACCAGGAGGGCCAGCAGAAGGCGGCGGTCGACCCGTTCGCCCAGGAGTCGGGCGCGAAGATCCTCCAGGACGGCCCCACCGACTACGCCAAGATCAAGGCCCAGGTCGACTCGTCCAACGTCACCTGGGACGTCATCGACACCGACTCCATCTGGGCCGAGGCGCAGTGCGGCAAGCTGCTCCAGCCGCTCGACTACTCCATCATCGACAAGTCGAAGGTGCCCGAGGGGCTCGCCACCCAGTGCAGCGTCCCCGCCATGCAGTACGGGATGGTGCTCGTCTACAACAAGAACAAGTTCGGCGCGAACCCGCCCACGGGCTGGAAGGACTTCTTCGACACGGCGAAGTTCCCTGGCAAGCGCGGCATCTCCGGCACCCCGGGCGACTCGGCGCCGGGCCCGTTCGAGGCCGCGCTGATCGCCGACGGCGTCGCCCCCGACAAGCTCTACCCGCTGGACGTCGACAGGGCGACCAAGAAGCTCCAGTCCATCCGTCCGAACCTGGTCTTCTGGAAGACCGGCGCGGAGTCGCAGCAGCTCCTGGAGTCGGGTGAGGTGGACATGGCGATGATGTGGAGCGGCCGTGCGTACGCGGCCGTGAAGAACGGCGCCCCGTACGACGTGACGTTCGACCAGTGGATGCCGATCATGGACTCGCTGACCGTGCCGAAGAACGCCAAGAACCCCAAGGCGTCCATGGCGCTGATCAACTACTACCTCGGCGCGCAGCAGCAGGCCAAGCTCACCGAGCTGACCTCGTACTCGCCGATCAACACCGACGCCAAGCCCAACCTGGACGCGAAGGCGCAGACGTTTTTGACGACCAGGCCCGAGGCCGCGCAGAAAGCCCTCAAGATCGACTCGAAGTGGTGGGCGGAGCACCAGAGCGAGATGATCGAGAAGTGGTCTGCCTGGCTCGGGGGCTGATCCGCGATGGCCTCGACGCTGCAAGCGGTCTCCCTGCCCGCGACCACGGGCAGGGAGACCGGTGACCGGCGCCCGGCACTGCTCCTGCTGCCTGCGCTGGTCGTGCTCGCCGTCTTCTTCCTCTACCCGCTGATCTCCATGGTGCTCAGCGCGTTCACCGACCCCGCCCCCGGACTGGGCAACTTCACCTGGTTCTTCGGCGAGCCGCAGAACCTGAAGGTGCTCGGCCGGACGTTCACGACCGGGCTGTGGGTGACGGTGGTCGCGCTGGTCGTCTCCTACCCGTACGCGTACGCGATGACGATCGCCGGGCCGCGCGCCAGGGCCGTGCTGACGCTGCTGGTGCTCCTGCCGTTCTGGACCAGCCTGATGGTGCGCACGTTCGCCTGGGTGATCCTGCTGCAGGACACCGGCGTGGTCAACGGCGCCCTGCAGGCGATCGGGCTGGGCCCGTTCAATCTGATCCGCACCCAGACGGGCGTCGTCATCGGGATGGTGCAGCTGCTGATGCCGTTCATGGTGCTGCCGCTCTACGCGGTGATGAGCGGGATCGACCGGCGGCTGCTCACGGCGGCGGGCAGCCTGGGCGCCCATCCGGTCAAGGCGTTCGCCAAGGTGTACGTGCCGCTGTCGCTGCCCGGCGTCTCGGCGGGCTGTCTGACCGTCTTCATCAGCGCGCTCGGCTTCTACGTCACGCCCGCGCTGCTGGGCTCCCCCACCGACGCGCTCATCTCGCAGCAGATCTTCACGCAGGTGAACGGCCTGCTCAAGTGGGGACGCGGCGGCGCGATGGGCGTGGTGCTGCTCGGGCTGACGCTGGCCATGATCGCGCTGCTGGCGCTCACGTTGCGCCGCACCGGGAAGAAGGTGACGGGATGACCGCCCGTCTCGGACGCGGCCTGCTGTGGGCGTTCTGCGCGCTGGTCGGTCTGTGGCTGGTCGCCCCGGCGCTGGTCGTGGTGCCGCTCAGCCTCACCTCGAAGGCGTCGCTGAAGTTCCCGCCCGACGGCTACTCGACCCGCTGGTACGAGCACTTCTTCAGCGACCCGGCCTGGACGTCGGCGCTGTGGACGTCGATCGAGGTGGCGCTGCTCGTCACGGTCGTGGCCACGGTGCTCGGCACCGCCGCCGCGCTCGGCCTGACCAGGGCGCGGATGCGCGGGCTCGCGCTGGCACAGGGGTGGATGCTGGCACCGATGATCGTGCCCGGCGTGGTCCTGGCCGTCGGCACCTACGCGGTGTTCCTGAAGCTGCAACTCGTCGGGACGCTGGCCGGGTTCGTCATGGCGCACACCGTGCTGGCGCTGCCGTTCGTGATGATCCCGGTGACCGCGTCGCTGCGCGGGTTCGACCGGCGGCTGGAGAGCGCGGCGGCCAGCCTGGGCGCCGGGCGCTGGACCACCTTCCGCAGCGTGACGCTGCCGCTGGTCGCGCCGGGCGTCGCCTCGGGCGCCCTGTTCGCGTTCGTCACCAGCTTCGACGAGGTGGTCGTCTCGCTGTTCATCCAGAGCCCCTACCTGCAGACCCTGCCGGTCAAGATGTACGCGAGCGTCACCCGCGAGACCGACCCGACCATCGCCGCCGCGGCCACGATGATCATCGTGCTGACCACCTCCCTCGTCCTCGCCGCCACCTTCTTCGTCGCCAGGAGGTCCCGTGCCAAGTAGCATCGAGCTCACTCGGCTCACCAAGCGCTACGGCGGCTTCGTCGCCGTAGACGACGTCTCGCTCACCATCGAGCCGGGCGAGTTCATGACCCTGCTCGGCCCCAGCGGCTCGGGCAAGACGACCACGCTCAACATCATCGCCGGGTTCGTCAGGCAGACCAGCGGCGAGCTGACCCTCGACGGGAACCCGCTCGGCTCCACCCCTGCCCACAAGCGCGACATGGGCATGGTCTTCCAGCACTACGCCCTGTTCCCGCACATGACGGTCGCCGAGAACATCGCGTTCCCGCTGAAACAGCGCAAGGTGCCCAAGTCGCAGCGGGCCGAGCTGGTCGAGGCCGCGCTGGCCACCGTCCACCTGGGCGAGTACGGCCACCGCTACCCGCGCGAGCTGTCCGGTGGACAGCAGCAGCGCGTCGCGGTGGCCCGCGCGATCGTCTACAACCCGCGCGTGCTGCTGATGGACGAGCCGCTCGGCGCCCTGGACAAGAAGCTGCGCGACTGGCTCCAGCTGGAGATCAAGCGCATCCACGGCGAGCTCGGCACCACGTTCGTCTACGTCACGCACGACCAGGACGAGGCGCTGGTGCTGTCGGACCGCATCGCCGTGTTCAACAACGGCCGCATCGAGCAGGTGGGCCCCGCCGACGAGCTGTACGAGCGGCCCGCCACCCTGTTCGTCGCGCGCTTCCTCGGCGAGTCGACGATCCTGCGCGGCGACGTCTCGGCCGGTGGCCTCGGCGTCTGCGCCCGGCTGGTGAAGGCCCCCGGCTCCCTTGACGGCGGGCCGGGCGCGCTGGTCGTCCGTCCGGAGCGGCTGACCGTGCGGCAGGCCGAGCACGAGGCGCAGGACGGCTGGAACGCGCTGCCCGCCACCGTCACGGGCGAGATCTACCTGGGCTCCAGCAGGAAACTGGAGCTGAAGTTGCCGGACGGGTCGCCCGCACTGGTGCGCGAGCAGGCGGGTAGCCTCAGCGACGCCCGGCGCGGCGACGAGGTCACGCTGACCTGGCGCGTGACCGATTCCGTCCTTCTCCCTGATGAGCCCGATGTGGAGGCTGTACTCACGTGAAAGGCATCCCGCTGACCGGAGACTTCGCCAACGGCGGCGTCTCGTTCTGGTACCGGCAGATCGGCGTCCCTGACCGCCGTGCGGGGCTGCCCGGCTCCCGCGAGTACGACGTCGCCATCGTCGGCGGCGGCTACACCGGGCTGTGGACCGCGTACTACCTGAAGAAGGCCCAGCCCGATCTGCGGATCGCGATCCTGGAGAAGGAGTTCGCCGGGTTCGGCGCGTCCGGGCGCAACGGCGGGTGGCTGTCGGCCGAGTTCGCCGGCTCGCGCAAGCGGCACGCCAAGGCCCGCGGCCGGCAGGCGATGATCGACCTCCAGCACGCCATGTTCAAGTCGGTGGACGAGGTCATCGGCGTGGCCCGTGAGGAGGGCATCGACGCCGACATCCACAAGGGCGGGCTGGTCCACGTCGCCACCAACCCGGCCCAGCGCCGCCGCCTGCGCGCGGGGCTGGAGGACCTGCGCACCTGGGGCTACGGCGACGACGACGTCAGGCTGATGGACCGCGACGAGCAGCGCGAACGCGTGCAGGTCGCGGGCACCCTGGAGGCCACGTACTCGCCGCACTGCGCCCGCATCCAGCCCGCCAAGCTGGCCGTCGGGCTCGCCTCGGCCGTCGCCGCGCTCGGCGTGGACATCTTCGAGAACACCACCGTGACCGAGATCCGCCCCCGGCGGGGCGGCGGCAGCGCGTCCGCCGTCACCACGCGCGGCGTCGTGTCGGCCGAGTACGTCATCCGCGCCACCGAGGGCTTCACCGCCAGCCTCGCCGGGCAGCACCGGCAGTGGCTGCCGATGAACAGCTCGATGATCGTGACCGAGCCGCTGCCCGCCGAGGTGTGGAAGCACATCGGCTGGTCCGGCAACGAGCTGATCGGCGACGAGGCGCACGCCTACATCTACGCCCAGCGCACCGCCGACGACCGCATCGCGATCGGCGGACGCGGCGTGCCCTACAGGTACGGCTCGCGCACCGACGACCGGGGCGCCACCCAGCCGCAGACCGTGGCGCTGCTCTGGCGGATGCTGGTCAAGCTCTTCCCCGCCGCGGCCGACTCCCGCGTCCAGCACTCGTGGTGCGGCGTGCTCGGCGTGCCGCGCGACTGGTGCTCGACCGTCCACCTCGACCACGCGACCGGCCTCGGCTGGGCCGGCGGGTACGTGGGCAGCGGCGTCACCACCACCAACCTCGCCGGACGCACGCTGCGCGACCTGGTGCTGCGGCGCGACACCGAGCTGACGGCGCTGCCGTGGGTGGGCCGCCAGGTGCGCCAGTGGGAGCCCGAGCCGCTGCGATGGACCGGGGTGCAGCTCATCTACGCCCTGTTCAGGGCCGCCGACCGGCACGAGAACGACCGCGGCACCACCACCTCGCCCTACGCCCGGCTCGCCAACCTCATCTCCGGCCGCTGACCAGACAAACGTGTAGAAAGGGACGACTGTTGACCTCGCTGGCACACCTGGCCTCCGCCCCCGACGTCCGGCTCCCCGCCGCTCAGCCCAAGCCCACCAGCCTCACCGGGCAGTCGGAGGCCGCCCTTGAGGTGTGGTCGGACGGGCGGACGGAGACCGGGATCTGGGAGTGCGAGCCCGGCTCGTTCACCGCTGTCAGGGACGGCTTCCACGAGATCTGCCAGATCCTCGCCGGCCGCGCCACGCTCACGGGCGAGGACGGCCAGGTGGTGGAGCTCGCGCCGGGCTCCACGGTGGTCCTCCCGGACGGCTGGAGCGGCACCTGGGACGTCCACGAGACGATCCGCAAGACGTACGTGACGATCAGAACCGCGCACTGACACCCGCGGCCGCGCTTCCCCGGACGGGTCTCCTGACCGGCGTCCCGTCCGGGAGCGGGGCCCACCCCTCCAGGAACCGTCCTGCCTCGCGCCCGGGACCGCCAGCACCGTCCTGGGCGCGGGGCGGGACACCCGGGCCTGCGGGGGCGCGGCACCGCCGGGACCGGGCTCGTGCGGTCAGGGGCGCCAGGGGTCGTAGTCGACCTCCAGCGGCTCCTGCGCCGGGCGCCTGTCCTCCGGGACGTGCTGCAGGTTCACCCTGATCCGGTACCAGACGCTGCTCCTGCCCCGCATCCCGTCGACCAGGATGTCGGCCGCTTCGAGCAGCTCTGCGACCTCCGGGTGGCGGGACCTCCACCGGTCGAGGCCCGCCATCGCCTCGTCCTTGTGCTCGGCCCGGGCGATCTCGATCAGCGGCATGGTCTGCTGCCTGCGCCCGCTGCCCTTGGGCGGCTTGGGCGCCGGGCCCAGGGTCTCGGCCAGCGCCAGCAGGGCGTCGAGGGAGCCCGCGTGCAGATCCATGTCGGCCCAGGGGTCGCCGATCTCGGCCAGCCGCTTGGGGACGGTGTCGACGGTGTACGACTCGGGCCGGCAGCCGGGCACCTCGTCCCAGGTCAGGGGGGTGGACACGCGGGCGTCCTGGACGGCTCTGACCGAGTAGGCGGAGGCCACGGTGCGGTCGTAGGCGTTCTGGTTGAAGTCGACGAACACGCCGTGCCGTTCCTCCTTCCACCACCGGCTCGTGGCCAGGTCGGGCGCCCGGCGCTCGACCTCCCTGGCCACCGTCTCGGCGGCCTTGCGCACCTGCGCGAACGTCCATCGCGGCTCGATCCGGGCGTACACGTGGAACCCTCGCGACCCGGACGTCTTCGGCCAGGCGGCCAGCCCGTGGTCGGCGAGCACCTCGCGCGCCACCTGCGCCGTGGCCAGCACGTCGGACCACTCGACGCCGGGCACGGGGTCGAGGTCGATGCGCAGTTCGTCGGGGTGGCTGAGATCGGCGACGCGCACCGGGTGCGGGTTCAGGTCGACGCACCCCAGATTGATCACCCACGCGAGCTGGGCCAGGTCGTTGACCACGGCCTCCTCGGCGCTGAGGCCCGACCGGTAGCGCAGCTCGGCCACCTCGATCCAGTCGGGGCGCTTGGCGGGCGCCCGCTTCTGGAAGAACGCCTCCTGCTCGATGCCGTGGACGAACCGCTTGAGGATCATCGGCCGCCCGGCGACCCCCCGCAGCGCGGCGTCGCCGACGGCCTGGTAGTAGCGGATCAGGTCGAGCTTGGTGTGACCGCTCCGAGGAAAGATCACCTTGTCGGGGTTGGTGATGCGCACCTGGCGCCCCGCGACCTCGATGTCAGGCATACGGACCAACATACGTGCCGCCCCCGACAATCCCGCCGACCAGCCCGAACGGCCTCCGGCACGCTCACCGGGACCGGCAGGAGGCGCTGAACCGCCGCGCGCGGGCTCAGCAAGGGCCGCTGAACCGCCGCGCGCGAGCTGAGCAAGGGCCGCTGAACCGCCGCTGAACCGCCTCGCGCGCGGGCTCAGAACGCGCCGTGGCGGCCCTCGCCGGCGGTGAAGCGGGCGGCGCCGGCCGCCGCTTCCGGCAGCGCGAGGAGGCCGTGCCGCAGTTCGTTGCGGAGCGCGTCGGGCTCGGCCATGCCGTACTGCTCCAGCGCCGACAGCCGGTCGCCGCGCAGGCAGGTCTGCGGGAAGGCGGCGAGGTCGCGCGCCAGCGCCTGCGCCGCCGCCCGCGACTCCCCCCTCGGCACGACCCGGTTGGCCAGCCCCATCTCCAGGGCCTCGGCCGCGCCGACCGGCCTGCCGGTGAGGATCAGGTCCATCGCCCGGGAGAGCCCGATGAGCCGCGGCAGCCGTACGGTGCCGCCGTCGACGAGCGGGACGCCCCAGCGGCGGCAGAACACGCCGAACACCGCGTCCTCCTCCGCCACCCGCAGGTCGCACCAGAGGGCCAGCTCCAGGCCGCCCGCGACCGCGTGCCCGGCGACGGCGGCGATGACCGGCTTGGTCAGGCGCATCCTGGTGGGGCCCATCGGCCCGTCGCCTTCCTCGCCGACGCGGTTGTCGAGCGCCTTGAGGTCGGCTCCGGCGCAGAACGTGCCGCCCTCCCCCCACAGCACGGCCACGGCGGCGTCGGACGCCTCGAAGTCGCGGAAGGCGTCGGCCAGCGCGTCGGCGGTCTCGCGGTCGACGGCGTTGCGCGCTTCCGGCCTGCTGAGGACGACGGTGGTGACCGCCCCGTCGCTCTCGACACGAACGCTCATCGCCGCCTCCGCGATCCGCGCCGGGCACGTACGTGCATCGCCGCCTCCGTGGCCCGTGGGCGGGAGGTCACGCCAGCGCTCCTGACAGCAGCACGTCGAAGTCGTCGGCGGCGGAGACGGGCGCGTCGATGCCCCGCAGCGGCCCCCGGTCGGCCAGGTGCGCCTCGGCGTAGAGGCGGGCGACGAGCGCCTTGCGGCCGTCGTCGAGCCCCCACGTGGCCTGCTCCTCCAGCAGCGCGGCCGCGTAGACGTCCGCCATGAACTGGGCGAGCGGGTACAGCCTGGACTCCGCCGTGTCGCGGGGCAGCGCCTGCCAGGCTTCGAGCGCCTTGACCAGGTCGTCGATCCGCGCGTGGACGAGGTCCGAGGTCGCGGCGCTCCTGAGCCGGTCGAGGAACGGCAGGTGGGCCTGCTCCTTGACCATGGCGCGCCGCACGTCCAGGCAGAGGATGTTGTCGCCGCCCTCCCAGATCGGGTTGACCTGCGCGTCGCGCAGCAGCCGGGCGACGGGCCACTGCTCGATGTAGCCGTTGCCGCCGTGCACCTCGATCGCGTCGCTGGCGGCGGTGACGCCGAGCCTGGACGCGCGCAGCTTGACCAGGGCGGGCGCGAGGCGCAGCCGGGGCCCGACGAGGCCGTCGAAGACCAGCGCCTGGGCGGCCTCGACCTCGACGATCAGCTCGGCGAGCTTGCGGCGCATCAGCGGCTGCTCGATGAGCGGCCTGCCGAACGCCTCGCGGGCGCGGGCGTAGCAGAGCGACTCCACGAGCGCCCGCCGGGCCACGCCGACGCCCATCATGGCGACGCCGAGCCTGGACGCGTTGGTCAGCTTCATCATGGTGCCGAGGCCGGTGCCGGAGCCGCCGCCCGCCAGCAGGAACGCCTCCGCGTCGGTGAACTCGACCTCGGCCGAGGCCACCGAGCGGGTGCCGAGCTTGTCCTTGAGCCTCCTGATGCGCACCCCGTTGCGGGTGCCGTCGCGTCGCTCCCACAGGACGAGGAACGGGGCGACGGCGTCGTCGGGAAGCCGGGCCAGCACGACGAAGGCGGAGCCGTTGGCGTTGGAGGCGAACCACTTGAAGCCGGACAGCCGCCACGACTCCCCCTCGGGGACGGCCGTCGCCTCCAGGGCGGCCAGGTCGGAGCCGCCCGTCCTCTCGGTGAACATCTGAGCGGCTTCGCCGGAGTAGAAGCCGTTGGCGAAGATCTGCCGGACCCGTTCCTTGACGTCCTCGGGCGCGTGCTTCTCGGCCAGGGAGACCACCATGTCGCCGCCTGTGCCGAGCGCGCAGCCCATCCCGACGTCGGCCTGGTCGAGCAGGTACGTCCAGGCTGCTGCGAGAGCGGCGGGGTCGGCGCCGTTCGCGCGGGCCTCGGCGGCGAACTCGGGCGCGGTGAAGTTGTTCTCCATCAGCGCCTGCCTGGCCGCGTGGAAGGACGGCGGCATGACGACCTCGCTGACGTCCCTGCCCCACTTGTCGTACTTCTCCAGCCGCGGCGGGTTACGGTCGGTCTCCTCCGCGCTCGCGGCGACCAGCCCGCCCATCAGCGCGCCCAGCTTCTCCAGATGCGGCTCGGCCCAGGCGTAGCCGTCGCCGAGATGGCGCCGCATGAGCAGGCGCAGCGTGGGATCGCAGCTCCACCAGTTGCGCCCGGCCGCGCCCCGGTAGCGCTCGGTCGCGTAGCGGTCACTGCCGTCGAACGGTTCGATGAGATAGCGCCCCATACTCCGGAGTGTTACATATAATCAACACGCGATGGAAGAGCGTAACACCCTGAGTGCGAGATCGGCCGTGCTGAGCGCACTGCTCGGCAGCCATCCCCCGAGCCTGCCCGCCCGCCACCTGGTGCGCATCGGCGCGCTGTTCGGCATCGCCGAGGGCACCGTGCGGGTGGCGCTGTCGCGCATGGTGGCCGCGGGCGACCTGACGCAGGCCAGGGGCCGCTACACGCTCTCCGAACGGCTCGTCGAGCGCCAGGCCAGGCAGGACGAGAGCCGCGACCCGCACACCAGGGAATGGGACGGCACCTGGGAGATCGCCGTGGTCACCGCCGAGCGCCGCGCCCCCGCGGACCGGGCCGCGTTCCGGCACACGATGACCACGCTGCGCCTGGCCGAGCTGCGCGAGGGCACCTGGATGCGTCCGGCCAACCTGCTGCGCGCCTGGCCGCGGTCCGTCACCGCACAGTGCACGCTGATCGACGGCCGCCCGCACGGCGACCCCACCCCCCTGCTGTGGGATCTCGACGGCTGGGCGGCCGAGGCGCGCGGCCTGGAACGGGCCCTCGACCGGGCCGACGGGCTGGCCGAGGGGTTCCTGGTGTCGGCGGCGGTGCTGCGCCACCTGCTGGCCGACCCGCTGCTGCCCGAGGAACTGCTGCCGGAGGGCTGGCCTGGCGGCGAGCTACGCGCCCGCTACGACGCCTTCGACCGCCGCTACCGCGAACTGCTGCAGATTCATCTCAGGGACTGAGCTCACAGGGCGACGCCGAAGACCATGCGCTTGTTCCTGAACTCGGTGACGCTCCAGAGCTTGCCGCCCTGCACGGTCAGGTCCTCCGGCCCGATCGGGTAGGGGCGGGTGGTCAGCTTGCCGTCGGCGTAGACATGCAGCTTGCCGTTGGTGGTGCCGTCGGCGGCCTGGCTCAGGTACCACGCGCCGCCGTGCGAGAGCGCGCCCTGGATCTTCTTCTGGCCCATCACGAAGGCGTCCCTGGGCACGCCGTCGCTCAGCTCCAGGTCCCAGCGGGCGACGCGGCCGTTGGGGCTGTCCTCCAGGTACTCGCCGGAGATCAGGGTGTGCGGGCTGGTGCTGCGGTCGACCGACAGGAACGAGAAGTGGGCGCCACGCTGGGCGACGCGCCAGGAGTCGGTCTGCGGGATGACGTACCGGTAGCCGAACGCGTGGAACTTGCCGTCGTGGCGGCCGAGCAGGTCGGGGTCGCCCAGGTCGCTCTGGGCGGTGCGCAGGTCGAGCACGTGGTTCAGGTCGAAGACGCGCAGCCCCGCGGTGGTGTCGGCGACGAGGAGCAGGTCGCCGTGGCAGGCGATGCCGCCCGCGTGGATGTCGATCGCCGCGTACGAGCCGTCCGGCTTGGCCTCGACGAGCAGCGCGTGCTGGTACTTCAGCGTCTTCGGGCTCAGGAAGGTCACCCTGATGCCGCGCTCGGTCCTCGGCGGGCCCGGCTTGAAGTACCAGCTCACGAGGAACGCCGGCACGCCCACGGAGCCGGAGTCCTCGGCGCAGGTGAGGCCCTGCGGGTACCAGTCGGACGTGTCCTGGTCCTTGGCGTCGAAGGCGTACCAGTCCGCCGGTTTGGGGTTCATCGAGCCCATCGCCCCTGACGCCGCCTTGTGCGTCCCGAGCCTGTTGGCCTGGGCGAGCACCGCCTCGACTCCGGTGCTGCCGATCTCCCCCGCCAGCTTCGCCGCGCCCTCGGCCAGCGTGCCCGTCTCCCGTCGCAAGGTGAAGGGTGCCTTGTCAGTGGGAGCCATCCCCGTCGGAGCCATACTTTCCTCGCTTCGCCGTCGTTTGATCTAGTTTGACGAGGAAAGCGCGAACAAAGTTGGCCTACTGCCACATGTGGACGGGCTGATCGGAAAGCGCCAGCTCGCGGTACCTGCGCACGAGCCGCTGCCTGTCGCCGTCGAAGCAGACCAGCGCCTCCCGCTGCCAGACGGCGCCGGTGCGGCGCAGCCGCGCCCGCTGCCTGATGATGTCGAGCATGGGGTCCGCGTCCGACGCCGTCACCCCGTGGGCGAGCAGCGCCTCCCTGGCCTCCGGCAGCAGCTCGAGCACCAGTTCCGCGGCGTCGAAGTCGCCGTGCCTCCCCGGCCACGACAGCCTGGCGCCCGGCCCGTACCTGGCGGCCCGGTAGAAGTTCTGGTACGCCTCGCCGAACCGGTAACCGGTGAGGTCCCGCTCGGCCTGCGAGAGCGTGAGCCCGAGCAGGAACGCCGCGTTGGCCGCCATGTCCACGGCCGAGGGGCCCGCCGGGAGGGCGCGCATCTCGATCCGCAGATGGCCGCCCTCGACGGGGTCGTAGACGGCCCTGTTCCAGTGCCAGACCGTGCCCTGGTGCAGCCGCAGCTCCGGGACGTCCTGCCGGGCGGCGCCGTCCGACAGGTCGGGGAGCACCGGGTCGTAGTCGCGCACGCACTGCTCGAACAGCTCGTACGCGCCCTCGCGCACCCAGTCGGAGCCGAAGGTGACCCGGCCGTCCCTGCGGAAGCGGCGCTCCACGTCCCGGTCGTCGGCGGCCTCCTCCATCAGCGCGATCCTGGTCTCCTCCCACAGGTGCCTGCCGAGGAACATCGGCGAGTTGCCGCACACCGACAGCACCGGGCCGATGGCGAGCTGGGCCGCGTTGTAGAGGCGCGCGAAGCGATCGGGCGGGGTGCGCATGTGCACCTGCCAGGAGGTGTTGGCGCTCTCCAGGATCACGTCCTCGACCGACAGCTCCAGGTCGTCGATCGCGACGATGAACGGTTCCAGCCGCAGGCGCCTGAAGCCCCTGCTCAGGGCCCGGTACCGGTTCTCGTCGGTGATGGCCTCCTCGGTGAAGTCCTCGGTGTCGAGCGTGGGCAGGATGCCGATGGGCACCGCGCCCCCGCCCTTGAACGACTTCTCGACCCCGCCGTCCACCTCGGCGACCGCCTCCTGGACCTCCCTCTTCAGCTCCTCGAACGGCGTGCCCGCCAGCGGCAGCGGCGTCAGGTTGACTTCCAGGTTGTAGCGGCCCAGCTCGGGCACCACGCGGGGGTCGCCGAGCCTGTCGCGCACCTCGGTGTTGCGCGGCAGCGGGCGACCCCTCTCGTCGATCAGGAACAGCTCCAGCTCGGCTCCGATCGTCGTCGGCCCCTCGCCGAAACCGGGCCTGTCGAGCAGCTCGCGCAGGACCACGAGCTGCTCGTTAAGGCGTTCACCGAAGCGCGCGTACTCGGCCTCGGAGAACCGCTCCTTGTCCAGATCTCGTCCCATCACTCCCTTCTGTCCTATCGAATCGGAATAACACCTCACCAGCTCACGGGACCGTCGTCCTGGAGATAGGCCCCGGTCGGGCCGTCGGCGTCGAGGGTGGCGAGCCGCACCGCGATCTGGGCGCCCTGCTCGGCGGTGCGGAAACCGGTGTGCGCGTTGAGGTCGGTGGCGCAGTAGCCGGGGTTGGCGGCGTTCACCTTGATCGGGGTGTCCATGAGCTCCTTGGCGTAGGCCACCGTGACCATGTTGAGCGCCGACTTGGACGAGTTGTAGGCCAGGTAGTTGTGCGGCCAGAACGGGCTCTCCGGGTCGGCGGCCATGCTCAGCGAGCCCAGCTCGCTCGACATGTTCACGATCCTGCCCGCCGGTGACCTGCGCAGCAGCGGCAGCATCGCGTTGGTCACCGTGACCACGCCGAACACGTTGGTCTCGTAGACCTCCCGCACCTTGTCACCCGAGGTCGCGCTGGGCCTCGGGTCCAGCTGCCCGCCCGTGATCCCCGCGTTGTTCACCAGGATGTCGAGCGTGCCGTACTCCTCCTCCAGCCACTTGGCGGCGGCGTGGACGCTCTCCGCGTCCGTCACGTCGAGCCGCACGAACGGCTGGCCGAGCTTGGCGGCGGCGGCCCGGCCGCGTTCCTCGTCCCGCGCGCCGACGACGGCGGTGATGCCCCGCTCGCCGAGCAGCCGCGCGATCTCGAAGCCGATTCCCTTGTTGGCGCCTGTGATGAGAGCTGTCGTCATGGGTCCAACGCTGGCCGGAGCCGCACCGGAGCGGGAGAGACCTCCCGAAGCTGGGATCAGCGATACCACCCACGCCACCGCGACATGCCGGAAGATGTACCTATGAACCGCGTTGAACTGGCGGAATTCCTCCGCAGCAGGCGCTCCCGCGTCACGCCCAGGGAGGTGGGCCTGCCCGAAGGCGACCGCCGTCGCACGCCGGGGCTGCGCCGGCAGGAGGTCGCCCAGCTCGCCCGCATGTCGATCGACTACTACATCCGGCTGGAGCAGGGCAGAGGCCCGCACCCGTCGCGGCAGGTGCTCAACGCGCTGGCCAGGGCGCTCATGCTCAGCCAGGACGAACGCACCCACCTGTTCCACCTCGCCGGCCAGCCGGTGGAGACGAGCAGGCGCACCAGCGACGTGCCCGACAGCATGCTGCACCTGATCGCGTTCCTGGAGGAGGTGCCGGCCTACGTGCTCGACGCCAAGTACGACCTCCTCGCCTGGAACCCGCTGGCCAGCGCGCTCATGGGCGACCTCGACGCCCAGCCGCCCGACGACCGCAACGTCATCCGCTGGGTGTTCCGCTCCCCCGACATCGCCGAGCACCTCAGCGACGAGGAGAAGGGCCGCTTCGCCCGCGCCTCGGTCGCGGACCTGCGCGCGGCCGCCGGCCGCTACCCGGACGACCGGGAGATCCAGGCGCTGGTCGCCGAGATGCTGGCGCTCAGCCCCGAGTTCGCCGAGCTGTGGGCCAGGCACGAGGTCGAGGTCCGCAGGGAGCAGCGCAAGCGCATCTCCCACCCGTTGATCGGCACGATCGAGGCGATCTGCCAGGTGCTGCCCGTGCCCGACCGCGACGACCTGCGGCTCGTCCTCTACACGGCGGAGCCGGGCTCCCCCTCCCACCAGGCCTTGCGCGAGCTGCGGCAGTTCACCCTAAGCTCATGAGATGCGAGCCGTAGCCTTTGACATCTTCGGTGGAGAGCTCGACCTACGCGAGCTGCCCGACCCGACTCCGGCGCCGCACGGCGCGGTGATCAGGGTCGAGGCCACCGGTCTGTGCCGTAGCGACTGGCACGGCTGGCAGGGCCATGACCCCGACATCCGCGTGCTGCCCCACGTCCCCGGGCACGAGCTGGCGGGCGTGGTCGAGGCGGTCGGCTCGGAGGTGCGCGGCTGGCTGCCGGGCGCCCGGGTGACCGTCCCGTTCGTCTGCGCGTGCGGGTCCTGCCCGGCGTGCGCCGCCGGCCAGCAGCAGGTGTGCGAGCGGCAGACCCAGCCCGGCTTCACCCACTGGGGGTCGTTCGCCGAGCTCGTGGCCGTCGACCACGCCGACGTCAACCTGATCGCCATCCCCGAGGACATGGCCTACGTCACCGCCGCCGGGCTCGGCTGCCGCTTCGCCACCGCCTTCCGCGCCGTGGCGCAGGTCGGCGAGGTGCGGCCGGGCGAGTGGGTGGCCGTGCACGGCTGCGGCGGGGTCGGGCTGTCGGCTGTGATGATCGCCACGGCCGCCGGAGCGCGCGTGGTGGCCGTCGACATCAGCTCCGACGCGCTGCGCCTGGCCGAGCAGGCGGGCGCCACGCACTTCGTCAACGGCTCGGCGGGCGACGCGGCGGCCCAGGTCAGGGAGCTGACCAGGGGTGGCGCACACGTCTCCATCGACGCGCTGGGCAGCCCCCGGACGTGCGCCGCGTCCATCGAGAGCCTGCGCCGCCAGGGGCGGCACGTGCAGGTGGGGCTGCTGCCCGGCGAGTCGACGGCGGTGCCGATGAGCCGGGTGATCGGCCAGGAGCTGCGGCTGCTCGGCAGCCACGGCATGGCCGCGCACGCCTACCCGCCGATGCTGGAGATGATCAGGGCCGGCATCCTCCACCCCGACCAGCTCGTCACCAGGACGATCGGGCTGGCCGACGCGGGCAAGGCGCTGGCCTCCATCGGCTCGGTTCCGGGCGTGACGGTGATCACTCCTCGCCTGCCGCTCTGAGCACGGTCTCGCGGACGTTCGACGCTGATTCGTGACAGATCGGGCCATAGTGTGGGCCGCATGGATTACACACGTCTTGGTGACACCGGTCTGAAGGTCTCCCGCATCTGCCTCGGCATGATGAGCTTCGGCGACCCGTCCAAGATGGAATGGACCCTTCCTGAGGACCAGGCGGAGCCGGTCATCCGGCGCGCGGCCGACGCCGGCGTGACCTTCTTCGACACGGCCGACGTCTACAGCGCCGGCGCCAGCGAGGTCGTGACGGGCAACGTGCTACGCCGGATCTTCCCCCGGCGCGAGGACTACGTGCTGGCGACCAAGGTGTTCTTCCCGACGGGCAGGGGCGTCAACGACCGGGGGCTGTCGCGCAAGCACATCCACGCCTCGATCGACGCCTCCCTTGACCGGCTCGGCACCGACTACGTGGACCTCTACCAGATCCATCGCTGGGACGACGAGACGCCCATCGAGGAGACCATGGAGGCTCTGCACGAGGTGGTCAGATCGGGCAAGGCCCGCTACATCGGCGCGTCCACCATGTGGGCGTGGCAGTTCTCCAAGGCCCAGCACGTGGCCGAGGCGAACGGCTGGACCAGGTTCGTCTCGATGCAGAACCACTACAACCTCCTCTACCGCGAGGAGGAGCGTGAGATGCTGCCGCTCTGCGCCGACCAGGGCGTGGGCGTGATCCCGTGGAGCCCGCTGGCGCGCGGCATCCTGGCCCGGGCGGGCTCGTCCGTCACCACGACCACCAGGACGGGCTCCGACGGCCGCATCGGCCTCCTCTACGACCCCGACAACGACCGGATCATCGTGGACCGGCTGGCCGAGGTGGCCCGGGAGCGCGAGCTGCCCGCGGCCCAGATCGCCCTGGCCTGGCTGCTGCACCAGCCGACGGTGACCGCCCCCATCGTCGGCGCCTCCAAGGACCGCCACGTCGACGACGCGGTCGCCGCGGTGAGCGTCACCCTGTCGGACAAGGAACTGTCGTACCTGGCCGAGCCGTATCGGGCGCGCGAGGTCCGCTTCTGACGGCCGCCGGAGGGCTGGGGAATTCGCCGCAGGTTCACCCGGCGGTCAGAGGCAGACGTCCGGGGCGTTTCCCGGGCACACTTGGGTCGGCTGATGTCAGCGTTCTGAACTGGAGGCGATGCCCCATGTCAGTGTCCCGTCGTGGTTTCCTCAGCGCTGCCGGAGGTCTCGGCATCGCACTCGCAGGCAGTGTCGAAGCGATCGCCGGGCCGGGAGTCGCCCGGGCCGCCACCCGCGCGGCAGCCGGGTACGGGCCGCTCGTCGCGGACCCGGCCGGGCTGCTCGCCCTGCCCTCCGGATTCTCGTACAAGGTCGTCGCACAGGCGGGCAAGACGCTGCTGGAGAGCGGCGAGCCGACGCCCAGCGACGCCGACGGCACCGCCTGCTTCACCAGCCGTTCCGGCGCGACGCTGGTCAACAACCACGAGATCGGCGGCGGCGAGCCGTTCCGGGTGCCCGCCCTGCCCGGGCTGACCTACGACCCCGGCGCGGGCGGCGGCACGACCAACATCGAGGTCGACGCGCGCGGCAACCGGATCAAGGAGTACGTGAGCCTGGCGGGCACGCACAACAACTGCGCGGGCGGCCGGACCCCCTGGAACACCTGGCTGACCTGCGAGGAGACCGAGCAGCGGGCGGGCGGCCGCTACCAGAAGGACCACGGGTACGTCTTCGAGGTCGACGCCTTCGACCAGCAGGCCAACCAGAACCCGGTGCCGCTGAAGTTCCTGGGCCGCTACTCGCACGAGGCGGTGGCGGTCGACCCCGGCACCACAACGATCTACCTGACCGAGGACGCCGGCGGCCCCCTAGGGCTGTACTTCCGCTGGACCCCGCCGAAGGGTTTCACCGGCGGCAAGGGCGCGCTGCGCGAGCTCGCCACGTCCGTGGGCGGCGACACGGCGGGGCAGCTGCAGGCGATGAGCTGCTTCCACGGCAGCCAGCACATCGCCGACCTGTCCGAGGCGACCAAGCCCGGCACCAGGTACAAGGTGCGCTGGGTGGACGTCCCCGACCGCGACGCCCGCACCGTCTCCGTGCGCTCGCAGTTCACCGACGACCAGGTGACCCGCTCGCGCAAGCTGGAGGGCGCCTACTGGGGCGACGGCGGCGCCTACTTCGTCGCCAGCTACGCCCGCTCCAGCGACGGCAGCGTCAACGAGCACGACGGCCAGGTGTGGTTCTACGACCCGCGCACCGAGTCGATCACGCTCACGACCATCTTCGGCGTCAACCCCGACCCCTCCAAGGACACCGACTACGACGGCCCCGACAACATCACGGTCTCGCCCTACGGCGGGGTCATCCTGGCCGAGGACGGCGAAGGCCTCAGCCACCTGGTGGGCGTCACCAAGCAGGGCAGCCCGTACCCGCTGGCGCGCAACGAGCTCAACGAGAGCGAGTTCACCGGGCCCACCTTCAACGCCGACGGCTCGATCCTGTTCGCCAACATCCAGACGCCGGGTTACGTGTTCGCGATCAGCGGCCCCTGGCGCCGTCCCCGCAACAGCGCGGACTGACGCTCCGCCCTTCGGCGCCCGCGGGCACGCTGCGCGCGGGCGCGCCCGCCTTGCCCGAGTCTCACCCGCTCACGTCGTGCGCGGCACACCCACCGCAGACTGTCAGAGGAGAACTCTAAGGTGGGAGCATGCGGGCTAATGAGGAGGCGGCCACCGCTCTCCAGGAGTATGCGGAACTGTTCGCGCTGACCGGGGGCGACGCGTTCCGGGTGCGGAGCTACCAGAAGGCGGCCAAGGCGATCGCCGGGTTCCCCGAGGACATCTCGGTGGTTGACGTGCGGAGCGTCCCCGGCGTCGGCGAGGCGATCGCCAAGAAGATGGAGGAGTTCCTGCAACGCGGCAGCTTCCGCCAGCTCGACGACCTGCGCGGGCGCGTCCCCGACGGGGTCCGGCGGCTGACACGCGTGCCGACGTTGGGCCCGAAGACGGCGATCATGCTCTTCGAGGACTTCGGCGTCGACTCCCCCGCGGCCCTGGCCGAGGCGATCTCGTCGGGGCGGCTCGACGGCGTCAAGGGGCTCGGCCCGAAGACCCTCGCGAACCTGCTCAAGGGCGTCGAGCAGCTCGAGCAGTCGGGCCGCAGGGTGCACACCGGCGTCGCGATGGCGCTGGCCGAGCAGGTGATGGCGTCGTTGAGCGCCGAGCGCATGGCGTACGCGGGCTCGCTGCGGCGGATGAAGGACACGATCGGCGACATCGACATCCTGGCCGTGGCCGACGAGTCGATCATGGCCGCGTTCCGCGCCCAGCCGTACGTGTCCGAGGTGATCGCGGCGGGCGAGAAGAAGACGTCGGTGCGCACCACGTCCGGCATCCAGGTCGACCTGCGCGTGGTGCCCGCCGCGTCGTGGGGCGCGGCGATGCAGTACTTCACCGGCTCGAAGGAGCACAACGTCGCGATCCGTGAGATGGCGGTGAAGAAGGGCTGGAAGCTGTCGGAGTACGGGCTGTTCGAGGGCGAGCGGGTGATCGCCGCCGAGTCGGAGGAGGACATCTACGCCGCGCTGGGCATGCGGTTCGTCCCGCCGCCGTTGCGCGAGGACGGCGGCGAGGTGCAGGCGGCGCTCCGCGGCGAGCTGCCCGAGCTGGTACGGCTCGACGACCTCAAGGGCGACCTGCACACGCACACCAACCTGACCGACGGCATCGCCTCTCTGGAGGACATGGTGGCGGCCGGGCGCGCCCGCGGCTACGCGTACTACGCGGTCACCGACCACGCGCCTGATCTGGCGATGCAGCGGATGACCCTCGACAAGGCGCTCGACCAGCGCGGGCAGGCGCAGGCGCTCCAACGGAAATATCCGGACATGCGGATCCTGCACGGCACCGAGCTGAACATCGCCCCCGATGGGTCCGTCGACTGGCCCGGCGAGGTCCTGCGCGGATTCGACGTGTGCGTCGCGTCGGTGCACTCGCATTTCAGCATGTCCCGCGACGAGATGACCCGCCGGTTCATCACCGCCTGCGAGAACCCGTACGTGGACATCATCGGCCATCCGACCACTCGCAAGATCGGCAAGCGCTCCCCGGTCGACGCCGACTGGGACGCCGTCTTCCGCGCCGCCGCCCGCACGGGCACCGCCATGGAGATCGACTCCTTCCCCGACCGCTCCGACCTGCCGTCCGACCTGGTACGGCTGGCCAAGCACCACGGGGTGAAGTTCTCCATCGACAGCGACTCCCACGCCATCCCGCACCTGGCGAACCAGCGCTTCGGCATCGGCGTCGCGCAGCGGGCCTGGTTGACCGGCGAGGACGTCATCAACACCTGGCCCCTCGACCGGCTCCTCGCCTTCCTCGGCCGCTGACCACCACCAGCCGGGCGCGGCGCCGATGGGGTCGCCGGCCACCTTGAGGCCGGCGGGCCCGAAGCGGCCCCCGGCGCTACTTGCCGATGCCGTCGGCGAGGCCCTTGACGATGTAGCGCTGGCCGAAGATGAACAGCAGTACTACCGGAGCGGCCGCGATCACCATCCCCGCGAAGACGACGGGGTAGTCGGTGCCGTGCTTGCTCATCAGGCTCGTCAGCCCCACCGGCAGGGTCTGCACCCCGCTGCCGCTGGTGAAGACCATCGCGAACAGGTACTCGTTCCACGCGAACAGAACCTGCAGCATCACCGTCGAGGTGATGATCGGCTTGCTCATCGGAAGGATGACCCGCCAGAACGCGGTCCAGTGCCCCGCGCCGTCCATCTCCGCCGCCTCGTCGACCTCACGCGGGAGGTCGATCATGTACGCCCGGATGAGGAAGGTGGTGAACGGCACACGGAAGGCGGTGTACAGGATGAGCAGAGCCCAGAAGCTGTTGTAGAGCCCCATCGCCTGGAACATCTTCACCAGCGGCACGAGCGCCACCGTAGGGGCGAGCATCAACCCGCCGAGGATCACTCCGGTGACCGTCCTGTTGAAGGGGATGTTGACGCGGGTGAGGCCGTACGCGGCCCACGCGCTGACGAACACGGTGGCGACCGTCGAGGTGAGCGTGACCAGCACACTGGTGGTGAGGTAGTTGTCCACCCCTCGGTTCCACGCCTTCTGGTAGTTCGAGAAGCTCCAGTCGACGGGCAGGGCGAACGGGTCGCCGAACAGCTCGGCGTTGGTCTTGAACCCGTTGAGCACCATCCACAGCAGCGGGTACAGCACGACCACCGCGAGGCCGAGCAGGAAGGCCCACATGAACACGCGCGTGATCACGCCGAGAAAGCTCAGGCGTCTCACCACTCCACCCTTCTTTTCCGTGTGACCCACAGCTGCGCCATGGCGACGCCGAGTGTGATCACGAAGATCAGCGTGGCGATCGCGGCCGCGTAGCCGAAGTTGTTGCGCACGAAGCCGTTGCGGTAGAGCCACGTGCCCATGACCTGGGTCGAGTTGTTGGGGCCTCCGCTGGTCATCACCATGACCTCGTTGAACACCTGGAACGCCCCCGAGATCGTGACCATCGTCATGAGTCCCGTCATCTCGCGTACCAGGGGGACCGTCACGTGCGTGAAGCGGCGGATCGGTCCGGTGCCGTCGATGAGGGCGGCGCCGTACAGTTCGGACGGGATGCGCTGGATCGCGACGGCGAACAGCAGCGTGGAGTAGCCGAAGCCCTGCCACTGGCTCATCGCGATGATCGCCGGCATCGCGGTGCTCTCCTGGCCGAGCCACGAGTGGTCGAGCGCGCCCAGTCCCACCGCTGCGAGGGCGTGGTTGAGCGGGCCGAGGCTCGGCTCGTAGATGAAGTAGAACAGCAGTCCCGCGACGGTCAGCGACATGGCGGAGGGGAGGAAGTAGACCGCTCGCAGGCCGCGCCGCCACCGGTCGCTGCGGATGCTCTCGATGAGCGCGGCCAGCAGGAGCGCGCCGAACACCTGGAACACGATCGAGATCACCGCGTACAGCAGGTTGTTGCCGAAGGACGACCAGAAGACGGGATCGTCGAGCAGCTTGCGATAGTTGTCGAGGCCGACGTACTCCTGGCTCCCACTGTAGATGTCCCATTTGAGGGTGCTGAACCCGATGTTCTGCACGAGCGGCAGGTAGACGAACACCCCGACCAGGACGAGGGCGGGGACGACCCACGCGAGCCCGAACGCCCGTTGAGTGATGGTGCGCACGACATGCTTCCCTTCGGCCCTGCGGCCTACCTGGCTGACTCCGAGGCCTGGCGCACGCTCTGGAGCACCTGCTCGGGAGACGTGCCACCGCCGATGAGGGCCTCGCCGCCGGCCAGCCACGCGTCGGCGACCTCGGGCACCGTGACCATGTCGAGCCAGCTGGCCAGCCGCGGCGCGTCATTGACGAGCTCGATGCCCTCGAACACGGCCTTGCTCGACGTCTCGGGCGTGACGGCGCCGATGACGGTGCTGGGCTGGCCGTACGGGGAAGAGGACAGGGCCTTGGCGTTGTCGAGGCCGGTCACGAACTTCATGAAGTCGACGGCGAGCGCGGCGCGCGGCGACCTGGCGTTGACGAGGTAGCCCTCGGGCGCTCCCTCGATGACCTTGGGGTCTCCCGCGGCGCCTGAGGGGACCGGCAGGGGGAAGATGCCGAAGTCCTTGGCGGCCAACCCGCGGCCGGCGGTCGTGCTGTCGAACTCCAGGATCTCTTGGTAGTACATGGCGGCTTTGCCGTTGGCGAACGCCTCCTGCGCCGAGGTGTAGAGCACGCCGTTGGTGCCGCTGCCCGAGTCGGTGCAATCGGTGACCAGGGTCTTGAACTGCTTGAGCGCGGCGAGGTAGCCCGGGTGGTCGAGCGTGGCCGTCGCGGGACGGACGTCGGCCTTCAAGGTGGCGTCGGGCACGTCGTAGGCGAAGAGCTGCTGCAGGTAGTGCAGCGCGGGCCAGCCGTCCTTGTTGCCGAACGCGATCGGCTCGTATCCGGCCTTGCGCAGCGCCTGGCAGCTGCCGACGAGCTCCTCGAACGTCTTGGGCACCGCGACGCCCGCCTTGGCGAAGGCGGCCTTGTTGTAACCCATGAACTTGCCGTTGTTGTACAGCGGGATCCCGTAGTACTTGCCGTCGAAGGCGAAGGCGGACAGCGAGGCCTTGCTGAAGGTCCGTCCCCACGCGGTGTCGGGGCCGATCACCTTGGTGAGGTCGGCGGCCCTGCCGCCGCGCACGAAGTTCTCCTCCCAGTTGCCGGTCCACGTGAAGTAGATGTCGGGCAGCGCGTCGGAGGCGGTCAGGGTCTTGGTCTTGTCCTTGACGCTCTGGTCGGTCTCCTGGATGAGCTCGACCTTCACGCCGGGATGCTGCTTCTCGTAGGCGGTGGCGAGCTGCTCGAAGTACGGGCTCAGCGGCTCGCCCGCGAACTTGGTCAGCACGCTGAGCGTGCCGGAGAACTCAGGTTCGGCGTTGATGTCGACCGTGGGGGCTGCCGCCGTACCGCCCGCGCAGCCGGTGAGGGCGAGCGTTCCGGCCAGTGCGGCCAACGTCGTCAGGGCGCGAGGACGCATGGGCTTCCTTTCTCTCGGCTCTCTCGAATCTCGGGTCATTCGGGGAGAGGGGTGAGCGCCGACTGTACAGCGGTTCTGATACCGGTACCAGGGGGTGGGCCAAGATCTTATCTTCTTTACTCATCACTCCAGGTTGCGTGGATGAGTTGACGGTGACGGTTTCACTGTGTCAGCGTGATGCCGCGTGATACCGGTATCAGGTCGCGAGGCGCCGCCGGTCGCGCAGTTTCCCGAAAGGACGCGAACATGCTCGGATTCAACGAGCCCGAATTCCGGTCACAGCTGGCGAGCGCGGTGGCACTGCGCCCCCGGATCGAGGAGCTCGTCGACCGCCTCGTTGACGAGGGCTTCGACAACCTCCTCCTCGTCGGCGCGGGCGGCACCTACGCCCAGATGTGGCCGTACGAGCACCTGGCCAGGCGCTCGTCAGGTCTCGCCGTACGCGCGGTGATCGCCGCCGAGCTGATCGCCTCGGGCGACGCGACGCTCGGCGAGCGCACCGTGGCGATCTTCACCTCGGTGTCGGGCACGACCGACGACAGCGTCCGCGCCATCGAGTACTGCAAGGCCAACGGCGCCTACACGATCGGATTCACCGGCTACCCCGACTCGCCCGTCGCCACCAAGGTCGACGCCGCGCTCGTCTCCGAACCGAAGACCTGGCCCTTCGACCCGCAGCTCCTGCTGTTCATGGGCCGCCTGCTGGCGCGCAGGGGCGAGTTCGACGGCTACGAGAAGTTCGCCGACGAGCTCGCCGACATCCCTGGCATCCTGGTCGAGGTGGCCAGGCAGGCCGAGCCCGCGGCGTCGGACTTCGCCGAGGCCCACAAGGACACCGACTACCACTTCCTCGTCGGCGGCGGGAACCTCTGGGGTTTCACCTACCTCTACTCCATGTGCATCCTCGAGGAGATGCAGTGGCTGCGCACCACCCGGGTGCACAGCGCCGAGTTCTTCCACGGCTCGCTCGAACTGCTCGAAGAGGACACGAGCGTGATCGTCTTCCAGGGCGAGGACGAGACCCGCGCCCTCACCGACAGGGCCGAATCCTTCGCCAGGCGCGTCTCGAAGGACGTGACCGTCTTCGACACCCGCGACTACCCGCTCGACGGCATCAGCCCCGAGTTCCGCGGCCTGCTCGCGCCGCTCGTCCTCGACACCGTGATGGGCAGGGTCAGCAAGCACCTGGAGCGCGTGCGGGACCACTCACTCGACCTGCGCCGCTACTACCGCGTCATGGACTACTGAGGCTTCTTGACCTCCTCCCCCTCCTGAACGAGGGGGATTCCCACGGTCACCCGTGAGCCTTCCTGCTTCACCGCCGACCGCCCGCCAGAGAGAGGGACTCTCCTTGAGGTCTTACACCGGCTCCACAGGCGTTTCACCTCTCCGCCAGCCCAGCGGCGAGGACACCAAAAACCGTTCATCCGGCAGCTTGGTTATCGCCGCCGTCACGCACAGTACCGAATTCCGCGGCACTGCCCAGCGTTTCCTCCCCCGCCTGAAGGCGGAGGTTTCCACGCTCGAGGAGTCTCGATGAGAGTCCTCGGCTTCGGCGACAACATCGTCGACCGATTCGTCGACCGCGGCATCGACTATCCGGGCGGCAACAGCGTGAACGTCGCCGTCTACGCCGACCGCCTGGGCGTCGAGGCCGCCTACCTCGGGGTCTTCGGTGACGACGAGCTCGGAGGCTTCCTCCGTGCGTCGATCGCCGCCCAGGGCGTCTCCGTCGGCCGCTGTGCCGTACGGCGGGGCGAGACGGGCGTCTCCACCCTGCGCGTCGACCACGGCGACAGGATCTTCCTCGGCTGGAACGGCGGCGGCGTCACGGTCAGGCAGCCGCTCGTGCTCGACGGCGAGCTGCTCGACTACGCCTCCTCCTTCGACCTGGTCCATTCGAGCGTGTACTCCCGCAGCGAGAGTGAGCTGCCGAAGCTCCGCACGCTCGTGAGCTTCGACCTGTCGAGCGAGGAGGAGTACCGCCGCCCCTCCTACCTCGACAGCGTCTGCCCGCACGCCGACCTGGTGCTGCTCTCCTGCTCCCACCTCGACGAGGCCGCCACCCGCGCCCTGCTCGCCGAGGCCGTACGGCGGGGCGCAGGTCTGGCACTCGCCACCCGCGGAGTGGAAGGCGCGATCGCCCACGACGGCCGCAGCACCGTCGCGGCCCCCGCGCGCCCCGTCGAGCAGGACAAGGTCGTCGACACCATGGGCTGCGGCGACGCCTTCCTGGCCGGATTCGCCGTCTCCCTGCTGCGCGGCGGGTGGTCGGCAGGCGCGCGGCCGTCCACGAGCCTGATCGAGCGAGCGCTCCACGACGGTGCCGACAGCGCCTACGAGCAGTGCTTCGTCGAAGGAGCCTTCGGCCACGGCAGGCCCGCCGATCGGCCTGCCTTGGCTAGCATGTGGCCAGGCTCCGAACGCGAGAAATGAGGGACACCATCCATGCCAGCTGACCGGGGCCGAGCGGGGGGATCGCCGACGATCTCCGAGGTGGCCCGCGAGGCCGGCGTCGGCCGCGCCACCGCGGCGCGGACCCTCGGCGGGTACGGCTACGTCAGCCCCGAGCTGAGGGAGCGCGTGCTCGCCGCGGCGGAGAAGCTCGGCTACCGCGCGAACGCGCTGGCACGCAGCATGTCGACCGGCGTGAGCCACACCCTCGGCGTGATCGTCGCCGACATCGGCAACCCGTTCTTCGCCGGGGTGGTGCGCGGGATCTCCGACACCTCCCGCGCCAGGGGCTTCGACACGATCGTGCTGAGCACCTACGAGGACCTCGACGAGGAGGTCGCGGCGACGAACGTGCTCATCGACAAACGCGTCGACGGCTTCATCGTCGCCTCCGCCGCGGTCAACAGGGACGAGGTCGCCCACATCAGGGCGGCGACGGAGCGCGGCATCCCCGTCGTGCTCGTCGACCGCGCCGTCGCCTCCCTCGACCTCGACACCGTCGTCATCGACAACCGCGAAGCCGCCAGAGAGGCGGTCGAGACGCTCATCGAGGCAGGGCACCGGCGCATCGGGTTCGTCTGGGGACCGCCCGCGCCCGAGACGCCCGTGACCAGACGCGAGCTGCTGGCGGAGGCGTCCCGCAACCTGTGGACGGACGGGGAACGGCTGTGCGGCTACCTCGACGCGCTCGACGACGCACGCATCCCCTTCGACGCCGAGCTGGTGATGGTCGGGAGAAAGACGGAGGAGCGGGTGACGCACGAGGTCGCCCGCATGCTCGCCCTTCCCGACCGCATCACTGCGGTGTTCTGCACCGAGACGGACGCGGTGACGGGGGCGTTGCGGGCACTGCGTACGGCCGGACTGGCCTATCCGCGGGACGTGGCGTTGATCGGGTTCGACGACAGCTCGTGGGCGGCGGTGATGGAGCCGCCGCTGACAATGATCGAACAGCCGGTGCACGAGCTGGGGGCGAAGGCGGCCGAGGTGCTGCTCGACACGATCGCGGGCACGGAACCGCGCGGGGAGATGCACACGCTCCGATCGCGCCTGATCCTCCGCTCCTCAGTCTCCCCGCCGCAGATGATCTCCTGAAGCGGCGCCGAGCGCATGACCGCGTACAGGAGGACGGTTCAGGCCGGGAACGAGCCGTAGAGCCGGGTACGGACGCAGACCACCTCGACGGACCCACCACTCGCACCCCCTGACCTGCGGCCAATCACTACCCATGATCTCTACGGAGGGGGTTCCCGCGTATCTCGGTCGCCTGCCCGTGCGTTCGAGGCGGCCCGTGCGTTCGACGCGGCCCGTGCGTTCGACGCGGCCCGTGCACTCGATGGCGGTCGGGTGCTCGATGGCATTCGGGTGCTGGACCTGACGGACGTCGCGTGCGCGCGAGGCGGCCCAGGGCGCGCGGCCTTGTCTCATGCGAGCGGGTGGACGAGGCGTCCCTGTGACTCAGCCCACGGAATGACCACCCGTGGGCGGATGTGCCGGGCTCGGAATTGCGGGAGAGTGTTCGCGGCCGTTGTCACACAGACGAAGGGGGTCGGCCATGCCCGAGGGGCGCGGCAGGACAGGCGCGAAGAAGATCTGGGCGCGGATTCTCGCGGCGCTGGCCGTGCTGCTCGTCGCCGGGGTGGCCGGGGTGGCGGTGGCCTATCCGTCCGTCGCCGCGACGACGTGCCCCGGCTGCTACGGCCTCACCGAGCTGCGGCCCGGCGTCTACACGGAGGAGGGCCTGTCGGCTGGGCAACGGTCCCAGGTCGCCCAGGCGACGGAGGCGGCCACCGAGCGGGTCGCCGGCTTCTACGGCTCCAGGCGGAGCTCTCCCCGGTTGCTCGTCTGCGTGACCGACGAGTGCTACCGGCACATCGGCGGCGGCCGGGAGCGCGGCATCGCCGTACTCGACCGATCGGTGATGCTCTCTCCGAGGGGCGTCGACGCGGTGATCGCCTCGCACGAGATGTCCCATGTCGAGCTGCACGCCCGGCTCTCCTCGGGGGTCGAGGTCCCGCAGTGGTTCGACGAGGGGCTGGCGGTGGTGGTCTCCGACGACCGCCGCTACCTCGCCCCGCCGTCCGCCCCCGACCGCTGTCTCGCGGAGCCGGGCGCCTCTCTCCCCATCACCCTGGACGAGTGGCTGCACGCGGCGGGCACGGACGCGTCCACGTACGCCAAGGCGGCCTGCGGGGTCAGCCGCTGGCTGCGGAGCAACGGCGACAGAGATGGCTTGCTCAAACTGATCGATCGCCTCAACGCCGGCGAAAGTTTCGACTCGATGGTCACCAACGGACGGTCATGATGGAGGGTGAGCGGCTCCCGCCGAGGTCTGGCCCGCCGGCCTGCCTTTCCGGCGTATCACCTGGCAGGCCGGTTCTCCCCCTTTCACATGGGGGTCTTCGTCCGGGAGCGGGGTCCTTCGCCGGACGTGCGTTCGTCGCGAATAATGGGCATGAAGTAGCGGCGAGGATCTGGAGATAAGCAGAGAGTCACGATTAAATGGTTTCCCAGTAGGAAATAGTCATTAAGGAGGTGTGGTCATGGGACAAGCTCTCGCCACCATCGTCAAGCCGCTGCCCGACAGCCTGTTCACCCTGCATGACGGCAGCGCGGAGATGCGCTGGGAGGCCATGGCCGGGCAGGGGTTCCACACCCCCAACGACCGTTTCTTCGTGCGGAACCACACCTTCACCCCGCTGATCGACGCCGGCACCTGGCGGCTGCGGTTGCACGGCCCCGGCATCCGGCATCCGGGCGCGTACAGCTACGACGAGCTCCGCTCCATGCCGTCCAGAACCATGGACGTGGCGATCGAGTGCGCGGGCAACGGCCGCCGGTTCTACGCGACCCAGCAGCACACGCCCACGCCGGGCACCCAGTGGGGGCTGGGCGCGGTGGGGGTGGCGCGCTGGCGCGGGGTGCCGCTGCGGTACCTGCTCGAACAGGCCGGGCTCCGGCCCGAGGCGGTTGACGTCCTTCCGACGGGCCTCGACGCGCCGTTCGAGGACTACGGGCACGTCCGCAGGCCACTGCCCGTGGAAAAGGCCCTGGACGACGTCCTCGTCGCCCATGAGATGAACGGGCGCCCGCTTCCGCCCGACCACGGATTTCCGGTGCGACTGGTGGTGCCGGGATGGGTGGGAATAGCGTCGATCAAATGGCTTGGAGATATCGAGGTCGCCACCCGTGAACTGGCCACGCCGTGGAACACGGTCTTTTACCGCGAGGTCACGACGCAACCGGTGAAGAGCGCTTTCGAGCTCCCCTGGGACACCGCGTTAAGGGCGGGGGCGCGTCACCTTCTGCGCGGCAGGTCGTGGTCCGGACGCGGACGGGTCGTCAGGGTGGAGGTCAGCGTCGACGGCGGTCACACCTGGAAGAGGGCGGAGCTGCAGGGAAAGTCCCTGGCCAACGCCTGGATCCGGTGGCACGTCGGCTGGGCTCCGCGCCGTCCGGGGCCCGTCGTCCTGATGGCCAGGGCCACCGACGAGAGCGGCGCGACACAGCCGCTGGTGGCCCCGCGACATCCGCTCGGTTACTGCTTCGGCGCTGTCGCGCAACACCCCATTACCGTTGTCAGCGGATAGGAAATTGTCACCCTTCCAGGCTGAGCTGCACTTTCGCTGAATCAATGTCAGAGGCGGCCGAATTCATCTGAAAGACTCTCGCGGAAACGTTTCGGAAATCGCCGTATGTGATCCTGTCCGCACTCTAGGGAAAGAGGAGACGAGATGCGCCAGCTGACCGCGCTCGACGCGCAGTTCCTGAACGTCGAGTCCGCGACCACTGCCGCCCATGTGGCGGGCCTGGCGATCCTCGACTCGTCCGACGGCTCGATCACCAGGCAGGCGCTCGCCGACCTTCTGCTGGACCGTCTCCACCTGTCGCCGGCGCTCAGCCTCCGGCTGGCGGAGGTGCCGCTCGGCCTCGACCGTCCCTACTGGGCCGCCGACCCCGACTTCGACCTCGCCCACCACCTGTTCGAGAGCACGCTGCCCAGCCCGGGCGACGACTGGCAGCTCGCCGACGCGGTGGCCCGCATCCACGCGCGCAGGCTCGACCGCGCCCACCCGCTGTGGGAGATGCACCTGATCAACGGGCTGGCCGGGGGCCGGGTGGCGGTGTACACGAAGGTCCACCACGCCGCCATCGACGGCGTGTCGGGGGCCGAGACGCTCGCCGCCCTCCTCGACCTGTCGCCCGACACGTGCCGCCTCGGGCCTCCCCGCACGGTCAGCGACCAGGCGGTGCCGGGAGTGGCCGGGATGCTGGCCGGCGCGGCCGTCCGGGCGGCGGCGCAGCCCGTGAGCGCGGTGCGGTCCCTCCTCAGGGCGGCGGGCGACCTGGACGCGATCCCGCTGGCCGCAGGCCTGCCCGGCTCGCGCATGATCGCCAGGGCGGTCAGGCGCGCCAGCGGCGACCGGCACCGGCGTCCCGAACTGCCCGGCCTGAAGGTTCCGCGCACCCCGTTCAACGGGCCCATCAGCGCCGGCCGTCACGTGTCGTTCGGCTCGGTCTCGCTCAAGGACGTCAAGGCGGTCGCCAAGGCCAACGGCATGAGCGTCAACGACGTCGTGATGGCGCTGTGCACGTCGGCGCTGCGCTCGTGGCTGGAGGAGCGCGACGCGCTGCCCGACGAGCCGCTGATCATCGCCGTCCCGGTGGCGGTGCGCACGGGCAGCGCCCGGGAGGTGGTCGGCAATCAGATCTCGGCGATGGTCGCCCCGATGCCCACCAACGTCAGCGACGCCAAGGAGCGCCTCCAGGCCGTGGGCGCGACGATGAGGGCGGCCAAGCGCCGTTTCGCGCTGGCCCCCGCGAACTGGCTGTCCGAGCTGTGCTCGGTGCTGCCCGCCCCGGTCACCAGCCTGGCCACGCCAGCGCTGTTCCGGCTGGCGTCGGTGGCGTTCCCGCCGATCAACCTGATCATCAGCAACGTCCCGGGGCCGCAGTTCCCGCTGTATCTGTGCGGCGCGCGGATCCTGTCGTACTACCCGATGTCGGTGCTGACCGACCTGAGCGGCGGCGTCAACATCACCTGCTTCTCCTACGACGGCATGCTGGACTTCGGCGTCGTGGCCTGCCCCGAGCGCATGGACGACGTCTGGAGCCTGCTCAGGCACCTGCGGACGGCCCTGGACGAGCTGCTAGACGAGCGAGTGAGCGATGAGTTCCGCGACCGCGTCGGGGTCGATCTGATGACCCGTTAGCTGGCAGAGGTTCTCCTGGTAGAGCAGGACGGCGGCGAACGTGGCCGCCGCCACCTCCAGCCTGGCCGCGTCGCCCCGCGCGCCGGGCAGCGCCAGTTCCAGCGCGAACCTGGCCCGTCTGATCAGCTCGCCGTTGAGCCGGCCGAGCCGCTCCTTGACCGAGCCGTGCGTGTCGGCCTCGCGGAACAGGATGCGCCGCATCGCGGGCGAGGCCCGCAGCGGCAGGCCGCGCGCCAGCCGGGACAGCGTGCCGGCGGGGTCGCCGGGCACCGCGTCGACCTCGCGCCCCTCCTCGACCAGGGTGCGCTCGTCGACGAGCGCGACGAGCACGTCGATCTTGCGCGGGAAGTAGTGGAAGACCAGGCCCTTGGGCACACTGGCGAGCCTGGCGATGACCGCGGTCGGGGTGGCCTCGTAGCCGCCTCCGGCGAACAGCTCCTCCGCCGCGTCCAGGATGCGCGTCCGCGCGTCACCGATCACAGCCGAACCATAGCTCCCCGCAGGACGCGCCTGCCATGACGGCGAGGCGAGAGCCCGGTACACATGAGGAGTCTGTCGTGTATTGTTTGCGACAAATCTGTCGCAAATGATACGGGAGCGTGTGATGGCGGTCAGCCGGGAACAGCTCATGACCGCGGCGATCCAGCACCTCAACCGCGATCCGACGGCGTCGATGGCCGAGCTGGCCGAGGCCGTGGGAATCAGCAGGGCCACCCTGCACCGGCACTTCACCAGCCGGGAGGAGCTGATGGTCGCGCTCGGCCAGTGCGCCTACGACCAGTGGGAGCGCGTCCAGCTCGCCGCCGGCGTGACGGAGGCGGTCTCGGGGAGCCCGCCGGAGATCGAGCGGGCGCTGGCCGCGCTGCTGACCGGCCTGATCGAGATCGCGGACGAGTACGGCTTCGGCCTCACCGACCACGCGATGCTCGTCCACGACGAGCTGGACCGGCGCGCCCAGGCGCTGGAGGAGCGCGAGCTGGCGCTGTTCGCCGCCGCCCAGCGCGCGGGCCTGCTCCGCGCCGACCTGCCCGTGCGCTGGGTGAGCAGCACCGTGTACGGGCTGCTCGTGGCCGTCAGGGAGAGCCTGCGGCGCGGCGACATCGCCCGGCGCGACGTGCCCAGACTGGTCATCGAGACCTTCCTGCACGGCGCCTCCCACCGGGGCGACTCGTGAACGGCCGCCAGGTGAGCCGGCCCGGTCGGACCGAGCCGGGAGCGGACGTGACGGCCCGGCGGCGGTGGGCGGGGTTGGCCGTCCTGTCCGCGAGCGTGCTGCTGGTGGTCATGGACATGACCGTGCTCAACGTCGCGCTGCCCGCGATCTCGGCCGCCCTGCGGCCCGACGCCATCCAGCTCCTGTGGATCGTGGACGTGTACGCGCTCGTCCTGGCAGGTCTGCTGGTCGCGGTGAGCGCGCTCGGCGACCGGTGGGGGCGCAAGAAGATGCTGCTCGGCGGCTTCGCGCTGTTCGGCCTGGCCTCCGCGGCCGTGCTGTGGGCGGACAGCGCGGAGACGGTGATCGCGCTGCGGGCGCTGCTGGGCGTGGGCGGCGCCATGATCATGCCGTCCACGCTGTCCATGATCCGGAACCTGTTCACCGACGGGCGCGAGCGGGCGACCGCGCTGGGTGTGTGGTCCTCGATGGCCGCCGTCGGGGCGGCGCTCGGGCCGATCCTGGGCGGGCTCCTCCTGGAGCGCTTCAGCTGGCACGCGGCCTTCCTGGTGAACGTGCCGGTGATGGCGGTGGCGATCGTCGCGGGTGTGTTCCTGCTGCCCGAGTCGCGCAACCCGCGCCCCGGCCGGTGGGACGCCCTCGGCACCGTCCTGTCGATCACCGGCATGGCGGCGCTCGTCTACGCGATCAAGCACGTCGGCAAGAACGGCCTGGCCGACCCGTCCGCGCTGGTGGCCGCGGCGGTGGCGGCGCTGGCGCTGGGCTGGTTCGTCGCGCGCTGCCTGCGCAGGCCCGACCCGCTGCTGGAGATCAGGCTGTTCCGCAGCGGGCCGTTCAGCTCGGGCGTGGTGGCGGCGCTGGCGACGTCCATCGCGATGGCGGCGATGCTGCTGTTGCTGGCGCAGTGGATGCAGCTCGTGCAGGGCTACTCGCCGCTCGAGACGGGGGTGCGCCTGCTGCCGGCGGCGCTCGCCGCGCTGGTGGCCTCGCCGCTCGCGCCCGCGCTGGCGGCGCGGATCGGCGCCCGCGCGGTGCTCGCGGGCGGGCTGGCGGTGGCCGGGCTGGGGTTCCTGGTGCTGTTCTTCGCGCCGCTGGGGTACCCGTCGGTCGCGGTGGCGCTGCTGCTGATCGGGTTCGGCGAGGGCGCGCTGGCGATCGCCTCCGCAGTGATCATGTCGGGGACGCCGTCCGAGAAGTCGGGCAGCGCGGCGGCCATCGAGGAGACCAGCTACGAGCTGGGCGGCGTGCTCGGCGTGGCCGTGCTGGGCAGCGTGGCCGCGGCGGTCTACCGTACGGGGCTCGACTACGGCGGGCCGGCGGCGGCCGTTCGTGAGTCGCTCGGGGGCGCGCTGGACGTCGCCAAGGAGCTGGGCGCGTCGGGCGCGCAGCTGGCCGAGCAGGCCAGGGAGGCGTTCGCCGACTCGCTGACGGTGACGTGCGGGGCGGGGGCGCTGCTGATGCTGGCGGGGGCGGCGGCCATCTGGCTGCTCACCCCACGCGGACTCGACCTGTCGGCAACCCACCACTGAAGGCTCCATGAACAGCCAACCCGCCCCCAGAACTCCCTGCAGGGAAGCCAACCCACGCCCCCTGAACAGCCCCCGCAAGCCAGAGCCTGTCAAGACCCGTGGGCCAGGGAACCCGAACGGGCGGGCCCCTGAACCGCCCTGCAAGCCAGAGCCTGTCAAGCACCTCTGAACCACCGAACTGGCGGGCCCCCTGAACCGCCGACGGGGCGAGGGCCCGCGGTCCGAAGGAACCGGAGACCCTCTCGGCAGGGGGGCCATCGGGTCTCCGTGGGGGCCGAACGGATAATGGCGTGGTGAGACCGATAGACGCCACGGACCTGTCCGTTTTCCCGATATGCCTCGGCACCAACGTGTTCGGCTGGACCGCCGACAAGGAGGCCTCGTTCGCCGTCCTCGACGCCTACGTGGAGGGCGGCGGCAACTTCATCGACACCGCCGACGTCTACCCGCACTGGGCCACCGGCGAGTCCACGTCGGAGATCATCATCGGCGAGTGGCTGGCCGAGCGCGGCAACCGCGACTCGATCGTGCTCGCCACCAAGGTCGGCATGTTGCAGGGCTTCGAGGGGTTGTCGCGGCGGAACATCCGGACGGCGGTGGAGAACTCGCTCCGCAGGCTCCGTACCGACCGGATCGACCTGTACTGGGCGCACCGCGACGACCAGGACACGCCGCTCGCGGAGTCGCTGGCGGCCTTCGACGAGCTGATCCGCGAGGGCAAGATCCGTTACGTCGGGGCCTCCAACTACACCGCCGACCGGCTGGCGGCGGCGCTGCGGGTGTCCGACGACGAGGGGCTGGCCAGGTACGTCGCCCTCCAGCAGGCGTACAACCTGGTGGAGCGCGACTACGAGGGCGAGTTGCGGGACGTGGTGGCCAGGGAGGGCCTGTCCAGCACGCCGTACTTCTCGCTGGCACGCGGCTTCCTGACGGGCAAGTACCGGGCGGGCGTCACGATCGACAGCCCGCGGGCGGGAGCGGCGAGTCAGTACCTCAACACCAAGCACGGCCTGCGGACGGTGGAGGCGCTCCTCAAGCTGGCGGCGGTGCACGACGTCGAGCCGGCGGCGGTCGCGCTGGCCTGGCTGGCCGCGCAGCCGACGGTCACCGCGCCGATCGCCAGCGCCCGCTCCGTCGGCCAGCTCCGGCCGCTGCTCGCCGCGGCGGAGCTGACGCTGAGTGCCGACGAACTCCACCAGCTCGACGAGGCCTCCAGGCCGTAGCGACCCCGTGAGTCCCACGGCGGCGCAGCGAGCCGGACGGTCGCGTGCGCCTGCCCGCCCCAGGCCCGGATTTCCGGGCCCGGGGCGGGTCAGTGGGATCTGGTGGCGAGGGAGGCGGACAAGGCGCGCAGGTCGGTCGCGTCCGGCAGGTGCTCGTCGAGCAGGTCCAGGGCCGCCGTCAGGTGCTGGGCGGCGAGGGCGCGGGCCGCCTCGCGGCCTCCCGCCTTCTCGACCAGGTCGGCCGCCTGCCGGACGGTCCGCTCGTCGGTCGCGCCGGAGGCCAGGACGGCGGCCAGCTCCCGGGCGGCGGGGTCGTCCCCGGCCAGCGCCGCCAGCACCGGGACGGTCTTCTTGCCCCGCCGCAGGTCGCCGTGGACGGGCTTGCCGGTGACCAGGGGGTCGCCCCAGATGCCCAGCAGGTCGTCCACGATCTGGAAGGCGACGCCCAGCTGGCACCCCATGGTCCACATGGGCTCGGCGAGCTGCGGTGCGCCGCCCAGGGCCACTCCCGTCGCGGCGGCCGCACCGAGCAGCGCGCCCGTCTTGCCCTCCGCCATCCGCGTGTACTCGGCCACGGTGACCTCGTCCGGTCCGGTCCACGGGCGGGATTCGAAGGCCATGTCCCGGGTCTGCCCCTGCACGAGCTCCACGAGCGCCCGGGAGAGGTAGCTCATGGCGGTCGGGTCGCCCGTCCGCGACAGGCTGTCGATGGCCAGCGCCAGCAGGGCGTCGCCCGTGAGGACCGCCGGCCCGACGCCGTACGCCTTCCAGACCGCGTCCCGGTGCCTGCGCCGCTCGTCGTTGTCGATGATGTCGTCGTGCACCAGCGAGAACGCGTGCACCAGCTCGACGGCCACCGCGCCGCGGACGGCCTGCTCAGCGGCGCCTCCCACGGCTTCGGCGCAGAGCAGGGCCAGAGCGGGCCGCAACCCCTTCCCGCCGTGTTCCTCGATCGACGTGCCGTCGGCCCCTGCCCAGCCCAGGGTGAAGGCGGCCTTGTCGCCGACCCAGGGATGCAGACTCGCCACGGTGTCACGCAGGGCGGGCTCGATCAGTGTTCGATACCGGGCAAGCATGGTGGTGATGGCGGTTCCTATGACGACATGGGGATACGTGTCACCGAGATCCCCCCAGGGAGAAGCGGCACAACGGGCGGCCATCGACCCTCCGAGCGGCGAACATGAGCATCAACCTCACTGCTGTCCCTATCTTGATCCGACAAAGACGATCATGTGATAATTGACGCAAAGAGTTGCATATGCCACGGAGAGTACCCTCTTCGGGCACATGATGCTTGAGTCGCCAGCCGCATATGCCAGTTCGAAGTCGGGAATCATCACGATGCCGCTTGCCATGGACACCACCGTGACCGAGCCTCACATCATCCCCTTCTACCGTGCGATACCCCGGCTGGTGAAGGACGCCGTCCCCGAGCTGGCCAAGATGGGCACGGAGGCCGCCGGGCGGGTCGTCCGGCTCGACATCGGCCCTTTCCGGCCCTACCTGATCTCCCACCCCGACCACGTCCAGCAAGTGCTGAAGACCGACGCGTCCAACTTCGTGCGCGAGGGCATGTTCTGGAGACCGCTGTGGCGCGTGAGCGGTCAGAGCCTCCTGGGCGAGGGTGAGGCCTGGGAGTCCAGCAGGAAGATCCTCCAGCCGCTGTTCACCGCGAGGTACACCGCCTCGCTGGGCGACGACATGGCCGACATCATCGCCGACTGCCTCGTCGAGCTCGACGACCACGCGCGGGAGGGCGGGCTGGTCGACGGCGCCCACCTGATGACCACGATCGTCGACCAGACCGTCATCAAGCTCCTGTTCGGCGGTTGGATCTCCCGCGACGCCGCCGAGCGGCTCTCGTCCGGGTTCGCCACGTGCGCCACGTCGATCGGCTTCCGGCTGCTTGTTCCCTTCGCCCCCTACACCATCCGGGTGCCGGGGGACCGGGCTTTCCTGGCGGCCGCGAAGAAGATCGACGAGATCGTCTACCCGTTGATCGAACAGGCGGGCCAGGAGGGCCCGCGCGGCAACGAAGTGGTCTCGGCGCTGCTCAAGGCCAGGGTGGAGCAGGACGGCGAGGCGGACACGCGGCTGGTGCGCGACGACCTGGTCAGCATCTACGGCACGGCCTCGGAGACCACGGCGATGTCGCTGACCTGGCTGTGGTCCGTGCTGCACGACCATCCCGAGGTGAATGCCAGGCTGCGCGAGGAGATCTTCGAGGTGGTGGGCGAGGGACCGGTCCGGTCGGCGGACGTCGCCAAGCTCAGGTATCTCCGCATGGTCTTACAGGAGCTGCTGCGCGTCTACCCGGTGGCCTGGATCATCCCCCGCCAGACGGTGGCGGACACGGAGATCGGCGGCGTCCGGATCAAGGCCGGCTCGCAAGTGCTGGTCAGTCCGTACACGACCCACCGGCTGTCGGAGTTCTGGGACCGACCGCTGGAGTTCGACCCGGAGCGCTGGGCTCCCGAGAGGAACGAGCGCCGGCATCGCTACGCCTTCGTCCCCTTCGGCGCGGGCCCGCACGTCTGCCTGGGTCAGCACCTGTTCTACGTCCAGGCCCCGCTCGTGATCGCCAACATCCTGAGCAGATACCGGCCGGTCCTGACCAACCCACAGCGACTGACTCACGTGCCAGGAATGTCCATGCGGCCGAAAGAGAAGCTGATGCTGAAGCTGCTCCCAGTCCAGCGGAGCCGGTAGACCATGAGCACCGGACTGTCGATGACGCCCGTCCAGGGCCGCCACCGATGACGCAGCCGAGCGAGGCTTTCGGCCTCGGCAGAACGTGCGCCCTCGCGGTGGCCGGCGGCCGTGATCTGGCCAAATGCGCGGCACGGTACAGCGGGCTCTTCCCCGAGGACTCCTTCGACGCCGGCCTCTACGCTTCGCTGGCACTGGCCGGCGCCTTCGGATCGCCCTGGGCGACGGCCGAGACGCTGCGCGCCATCAACCGCTCCTCCCTGCTGGTGTTCGCCGCCGACCGCCTGATCGACGAGGTCGCGACCTCCCGGGACGAGGTCGCGGCCCTGGTGGGCGACTGCCTGGCCGCGGCCGGTGGGGCCGCGCCCACCTCCCCGATCACCGCCTTCCTCGCGGACCTGCGCGCGGAACTGGCGACCGCGCCCCGCTTCGCCGCGCTCGAAGCCGGCTGGCGCGACCAGCTCGAGCTCATGCTCCTGGCCATGGCCCGCGAATGGGACTGGAGGCAGGCTGGGGACAAGCCCACCGACGAGGAGTACCTGGCCAACGCCGACAGCTGCGGGGCCTCCTTCATCAGCGTCTCGCACTGGATCTACACCGGCCTGGTCGACGATCCCGGGGATCTCGGCAGGCTGCGAGCCGCCGGCGACAGGGTGCAGCGTTATCTCCGCCTGCTCAACGATCTGGCCACCCATCAGCGTGAGGCCGGCTTCGGCGACCTCAACGCCCTCGCCCTGGGCATGAGCCCCGGCGAGGTGACCCAACGCATGGCGGAGCTGTCAGCCGAGGCCGTGCAGGCGATCGAGCCGCTGAGGAGCGGCCACCCGCGGGCGACCGAGTACCTGCTGTTCCAGATCGACTACAGCACCGGCTTTTACGGGATTTCCGATTTCTGGGCACGAGGAGAATCGTGAGCGTCACTGCCAGCCCTGTCGACCTCTCCCAGTGTGCTCTTGCCCTGCTCACGGAGCTCATGGCGCAGCCGTGGGGCCAGGTGTCACCGTCGGTCTACGAGACGGGCCGGCTGGTCACCCTCGCCCCGTGGCTCGTCGGTCACAGCGAACGGGTCGCCTATCTGCTGGGGGAGCAGCACGGCGACGGCTCCTGGGGCGCGCCGGACGGGTACGGGCTGGTGCCCACCCTGAGCGCCACGGAGGCGCTGCTCTCCTCGGCGGCGCGAGGCGATGCCGACGTCGACGTCCTCCGGCAGGCTGCGGAGAGAGGGCTGCGAAAGCTTCGCGACTGGCTCCACGAGGCGTCCGAGTTACCTGACACACCGGCGATCGAGCTGATCGTGCCGTCCCTCGTCGCGCTCATCAACGCCCATGGACGCGCGGAGCCGCTGCCGCTGCCGCCCGGCATGGACGGCACGCGCCTGCGGGCGGTCAGAGGTCTGGTGGAATCCGGTGCCGAGCCGCCGCAGAAGCTGCTGCACGCCCTTGAGGTAGCGGGTCCGGCGGCGACTCGAGCCAGGACCGTGCGGCCCACCCCCGTCGGGACGGTCGGCGCCTCACCGGCGGCCACCGCCGCGTGGGTCGGCGGCGACGACGCCACCGGCGCCGCCGCCTCCGCGCGGCGTCACCTGGAGGCGGTGGCCGAGCGATTCGGCGGCCCTGTCCCCGTCGGGCTGCCCATCACGATCTTCGAGCGGGGCTGGGTGCTGAGCTCGCTGATCAGGGCCGGCGTGCCCGTGGAGGTCCCGGCGGAGCTGGCGGCCGAGCTCAGGGCCGCGATCGGTCCGGGTGGCACCCCGGCGGGCACGGGCCTTCCTGCCGACGCGGACACCACCAGCGTCGCGCTCTACACGCTGGCACTGCTGGGCATGGCGCACGAGCCGGAGCCTCTGTTGGTGTTCGACACCGGAGCGCACTTCTCCACCTGGGGGGAGGAGGACGGCTTCTCCATCAGCGTCAACGCGCACGTGCTCGATGCGCTCAGGGAGTACGTGCGCGCCAGACCGGCGGCCAGGGCCAGGTACGAGCCGGTGATGACGCGCCTGGCGCAGTGGCTGGTCACGGTCCAGCAGCCCGACGGGAGCTGGCACGACAGATGGCATGCCTCGCCGTACTACGCCACGCTCAGCTGCGTGCTGGCACTCGGCGAGCTGGACGGGGCGGAGCACAGTACCGCCATCGGCAAGGCCAGGGAATGGGTGCTCTCCACCCAGCGGGACGACGGGTCGTGGGGCCGCTGGGCAGGGGGATCGGAGGAGACCGCCTATGCCGTCCAGGCTCTCCTGCTCTCCGGGCCGGAACCGGACGAGCGGTGCCGGCGTGCCGCCGCTCGCGGATACCACTTCCTCCTCCAATCGGCTGACGAAACGGAATATCCACCGTTATGGCATGACAAGGACCTTTACACGCCGACCGCAATAGTAAGAGCCGCCATCCTAGCGGCCCTCCACGTGACCCAAACCCATAATAAGGGAATTCGAGGGATAGAGTAGGACATAGCGGTTCATTGGTGCCGTTTTATGTTGATCGGCTATTGTGGCGTTGCTAGGGTGTCCCGGTGCCAGATACCTGGGATGCCCATTTCTTTGTCTTGACACGGTCGGCTGACCGCGAAGCTTTCTCGTTGGGCGGGCTCCATGCGTTTTCGTAACTCCAGTGTCCGGGCGAAGGTAACGGCACTGCTGGTGTCGCTCGCGCTGCTGTGGGCGTTCGCCGCCTGGGTGACGCTACGGGATGGCGTCAACCTCCTCTGGGCCGCGACCATCAACAGCAACGTGGTCGAGCCGAGCACGCCGCTGCTGCTCGAACTGCAGCGCGAACGTCGCCTGACCATGGCGGCCCTGACCGCGGGATCGCCGGCAACGGACAAGGGGCTGCGCGACCAGCGCGCCAAGACCGACGCGCTGCGTACCGAGTTCACGACCTCGGCCAGCGGCGACATCGTCGCGTTCGCCGCGGACGACGGGCTGAACCAACGGTTGGCCGAGGTGATCGCCCACCTGAACGAGCTGCCGGCCGCCAGAAAGGCGATCGACTCAGGAAAGACGGACCTCTCAGAGGCGACAGCGCGCTACGACGGCGTCATCGACTACCTGTACCGGATGTACGACTCGGTGGCCTCGTTCGACGACAAGCAGATCGCCCGGGACGGCAGGACGCTGTCCGAGCTGAGCCGATCGGCCGAGATCCTTTCTCGCGAGGACGCGCTGATGGCCGCCGTCTTCACCAGAGGCGGTTTCACCGGCACCGAACACGACGAATTCGTGCAGACCGTCGGCATCTTCCGCTACACACTCGCCGAAGTGGTGGGGAAGCTCCCGCCCCAGGACAGGGCGGCCTACGAAGCCTGGACCAAGAGCCGGTCGGCGATGCGGTTGCAGGCCATGGAGACGCAGCTCATCCGTCATCCGGTGAGCGTGGATTCCCTGCCCGTAAGTGACACGGAGTGGAAGGCGGCCAGCGCGGCCGCCCTCAGCGGGTTGCAGCAGGTGGCGTTCACCGGTGGTGCCCGGCTTCTCGATCGCACGGCGCCCGTCGCCGTGGGCACCATCGTGCGCCTCGTCCTGGCCGGCGGTCTCGGCCTGCTCGCGGTCGTCGCCTCGGTCGTCCTGTCCGTCACCACCACCCGCCAGCTGCTCGCCCAGCTCAAGAAGCTGCGTGACGCCGCCCACGAGCTGTCCGACGATCGCCTGCCCGGCGTGGTGGAGCGCATCGGCCGCGGCGAGGAGGTGGACCTGGCCCGCGAGGCGCCGGCCCTGGAGTTCGGCGACGACGAGATCGGCCAGGTCGGCCAGGCGTTCAACACCGTGCAGCACACCGCGGTCAGCGTGGCCGCCGAGCAGGCGGAGCTGCGGCGCAGCATCCGCGACATCCTGCTCAGCCTGGCCCGCCGCACGCAGGGCCTGGTGCACAGGCAGCTCACCGTCCTGGACGTGATGGAGCGGCGCGAGACCGACCCCGAGGAGCTGAAGGAGCTCTTCCGCCTGGACCACCTGGCCATCCGGATGCGCCGCAACGCGGAGAACCTCATCGTCCTGTCGGGCTCCTCGCCCGCCCGTACGTGGCGGCGCTCGGTCCCGATGGTGGACGTCGTGCGCGGCGCGCTGGCCGAGGTGGAGGACTACACCCGGGTGACGCTGATGCCGATGCGCGACATCGTGCTCGTCGGCCGAGCCGTCGGTGACGTCATCCACCTGCTCGCCGAGCTGATCGAGAACGCGGTGTCGTTCTCCCCGCCGTACACCGACGTCCAGGTGAGCGGGCAGCTGGTGGCCAACGGCTACGTCATCGAGATCGAGGACCGCGGCCTGGGCATGAAGCCCGAGGACCTGGACGCCGCCAACGAGCGCATCGCCGACCCGCCCGAGTTCCGCATCTCCGGCACCGCCCGGCTGGGCCTGTACGTGGTCAGCCGGCTGGCCGAGCGGCACGGGATCCAGGTGGTGCTGAAGGCCTCGCCGTACGGCGGAACGACGGTGGTCGTGCTGCTGCCGCAGGAGCTGGTCGAGGTCGACGAGACCCCGGACCCTGTGGAGCACGAGCCGCAGGTGACGAGCCTGCCGCGCAGGACCACCACGGCGACGGCGGTCCGGCCGGCGGCGGTCCGGCCTGCGACGAGGGAGAACGTCCGGACGCTCAAGTCGGCCCGGCCGATGCGTCTTCCGGAACCCGAGGAGCCAGAACAGGAGACCCCTGTGACGCCCGCCGCCCCTGAGTTCACACCCGGAGGCCTGCCACTGCGGGTCCCGCAAGCCAACCTGGCCCCCGCCCTGCGCGAGGAGGCCCCCGCCGTAACACCGGAGGAGGACGATGACGAGCGCTCGCCGGAGGAGATCCGCGCGATGATGGGCTCCCTGCAGTCGGGTACCCGGCTGGGCAGGACGGAAGCTGCCAAGTTGATCGGCGATGACCAGTCTGGAGGCGACACGTGACACCGGGTTCCGGCACGGATCTGAACTGGCTCCTCGACGACCTGGTAAACCGCGTCAAGGACGCCGATCACGCCATCGTGCTGTCGTCCGACGGGCTGCTGATGGCCTCGTCGGCCGGGTTGGAGCGAACCGACGGCGAGCACCTGTCGGCCGTGGCGTCCGGGCTGCAGAGCCTGGCCAAGGGCGTCTCCGAGCACGTCGGCGGCGGCTCCGTCAGGCAGACGGTGGTGGAGTGGAAGTCGCAGTTCCTCATCGTCACGGTGGCCGGCGAGCGAGCCTGCCTGGCCGTCCTCGCCCAGCAGAACGCCGACATCGGGCTGATCGCGTACGAGATGGCCATGCTGGTGGCCCGCGTCGGCCAGTACCTCACCTCGGGCGCCCGCACCGCCGTGGCGGGGAGCGAACGGTGAGCAGGACGGACGGTCCTACGGACGAGCATTGGGTCGATCCCGAGATCATCCGCCCCTACGTCGTGACGCGGGGGCGGACTCAGCCCGTGCACGGCAAGTTCGATCTGATCTCCATGGCCCTGGCCGTGGGGCCTCCGCCCGGTCCGGACGCCGGGCTGGATCCCGAGCATCTCCGGATCCTCCAGCTCTGCCGTGAGCCGAAGTCCGTCGCCGAGATCGCCGCGCACCTGAACCTGCCCGCGGGCACGATCCGGGTGCTGCTCGGCGACCTGTTCGACAGGGAACTCGTCCAGGCGCAGGAACCCCAAACCGAGGTGGACATGCGTGACATGAAGTTGTACAGGGCGGTGCTCGATGGCCTTCGATCGCTCTGACCGCCAGCGCCTGCCGACGGCGATCAAGATCCTGATCGCGGGCGGCTTCGGCGCTGGGAAGACCACGATGGTGGGCGCGGTGTCCGAGACCCGGCCGCTGCGCACCGAGGAGGTCCTGACCGATCGGGGCGTCGGCGTCGACGACCTCACCTCGGTGGAGGCCAAACGCACGACCACGGTGGCGATGGACTTCGGCCGCATCACCCTGAACAACGACTATGTGCTGTACCTGTTCGGCACGCCCGGCCAGGAGCGGTTCTGGTTCGTCTGGGACGAGCTGGCCGAGGGCTCGCTGGGCGCGGTCATCCTCGCCGACACCCGCCGGCTGGCCGACTGCTTCCCGTCGGTCGACTACTTCGAGCGGCGCGGCACGCCGTTCGTGGTGGCGGTCAACTGCTTCGAGGGCGCGCCGACGTTCGAGCTGGACGAGGTGCGGATGGCGCTCCAGCTCAACCCGTCGATCCCGATCGTCCTGTGCGACGCCAGGAAGCGGGACTCCAGCCGCGAGGTGCTCATCGCGCTGGTGAAGCACTCGGCGCGGCTCCGCGCGGAGCCCGTCGCCACCTAAGGCGCCGCCATCCCGGAGACAGCGAAAGGCCCGGCATCAGCCGGGCCTTTCCTGTGAGGGACGTCAGTGCTCGGCGGCCTTCTCGGCGCCGACGCCCGTGAGGGAGCGGACCTCGATCTCGGCGTACTTGGCCGCGTTGTACTCCTTGCTCAGCACGGTGCCGAGCCAGCCGCACAGGAAGCCGAGCGGGATCGAGACGATGCCCGGGTTGCTCAGCGGGAACCAGTGGAAGTCGACGCCGTGGATCAGCGCCGTCACCGCGGTGCCCGCAGGGGGCGCCGGAGCCGAGACCACCGGGGAGAAGATGACCAGGATCAGCGCGGAGCCGAGTCCGCCGTAGATCGCGCTCACAGCGCCCACGGTGTTGAACCGCTTCCAGAAGAGGCTGTACAGGATCGCGGGCAGGTTGCCGGAGGCCGCCACCGCGAACGCCAGCGCCACCAGGAACGCCACGTTCTGGCCCTGCGCCAGGATGCCGAGCCCGATCGCGACCGCGCCGATGACCAGGGCGGAGACCCGGGCCACCACGACCTCCTGGCGCTCGCTGGCCTGGCCGCGCTTGAACACGTGCGCGTACAGGTCGTGCGCGAAGCTGGAGGAGGACGCCAGCGTGAGCCCGGCGACGACCGCCAGGATGGTGGCGAAGGCGACGGCGCCGATCAGCGCCAGCAGGAGCGTGCCGCCCACCGTGCCGAAGATCTCCTCACCGATCTTCTGCGCGAGCATCGGCGCGGCCGTGTTGCCCGCCTTGTCACCCTTGACGATCGCCTCCTTGCCGACCAGGGCCGCCGCGCCGAAGCCGAGGACCAGGGTGAGCAGGTAGAAGACGCCGATGATGCCGATGCCCCACAGCACCGACTTGCGCGCGTCCTTGGCGGTCGGGACGGTGTAGAAGCGGATCAGGATGTGCGGCAGGCCGGCCGTGCCGAGCACCAGCGCCAGGCCCAGGCTGATCAGGTCGATCTTGCCCGCCAGCCCCTGCGCCTCCGTGCCGTACTTCTGGCCGGGGATGAGGAAGTTCTCGGGGTTGGCCTTGGGGCCGCTGGTCGTGGCCGCCTGGCCGAGCAGCGACGACAGGTTGAAGCCGAACTTGCCGAGCACCAGCAGGGTGATGAGGGCGGCGCCGCCCATCAGCAGCACGGCCTTGACGATCTGCACCCAGGTGGTGCCCTTCATGCCGCCGAACACCACGTAGACGATCATCAGCGCGCCTACGCCGATGATCGTCCACATCTTGCCCGCCTCGCTGGTGATGCCGAGCAGCAGGCCGACCAGCGCGCCCGCGCCGACCATCTGGGCCAGGAGGTAGAAGATGCTGACGACGATCGTCGACACGCCCGCCGCGGTGCGCACCGGGCGGGGGCTCATCCGGAAGGCCAGCACGTCGGCCATGGTGAACTTGCCGGAGTTGCGCATCAGCTCGGCCACCAGCAGCAGCGCGACCAGCCACGCCACCAGGAAGCCGATGGAGTACAGGAACCCGTCGTAGCCCGACAGCGCGATGATGCCGGCGATGCCGAGGAAGGAGGCGGCCGACATGTAGTCGCCGCCGATCGCCAGGCCGTTCTGGACGCCCGTGAAGGACCGGCCGCCCGCGTAGTAGTCGGCCGCCGTCTTGGTCTGGCGGCTGGCCCAGAAGGTGATGCCGAGCGTGAGGGCCACGAACGCGAAGAAGAGGATCGTGGCGAGGGTGGTGGAGCTCACTGGGTCTTCTCCTCGACCTCGTGGCGGAGCTTGTCGGCGATGGGGTCGAGCTTCTTCTCGGCGTGCCGGGCGTACGCCCAGGCGATCAGGAACGTCGAGACGAACTGGAGCAAGCCGAAGACCAGCCCGACGTTGATGTCGCCGAGCAGCTTGATGCCCATGAAGTCACGCGCCCAGCCGGACAGCACCACGTAGAGCAGGTACCACACCAGGAACGCCACGGTCATCGGGAACGTCCACGCGCGGAAGCGCCGCTTCAGCTCCTGGAACTCCGCGCTCTGTTGAACGTCCTCGTAGACGGACGCGTCATGTTCTTTAGTTGTCACCAGACCTCCACTGTGATGCCCATCACGTTCAAGGTAGGAGCGCAACCTACCCGCCGTGGAGGGGCCTGGTGGGGTTGTTCGGCGAGCCGCCGCCGCGCGGCGTTTAGTTGGAGAGGGCTTGCGGTGAATGGTCCCATCCGCGCGACGAGCGGTCGGCACAGCCCGCCGCGCGCCGGCCAGCACAGTCGGCCCCGCGAGCCGACTGGACAGCACAACCGACCCCGCGTGCCGACCGGTCGGCGCGGCGGCACCGCGCCGGCCGGTCGGCGCCGCTGCCGCCGGGTTAGTCCGCTCGCGTTACGGCAGCCCCCATGCGGGAGCCGTGCCGTCCTGGGGGACGTCGCGGGGCCCGGAAGGGTGGGCGCCCTGGCGGGTGACCACCGCGGCCGAGCCCCTGCGCAGGGGGATCTCGATCGTGTCCGTGCCCTGGTAGGGCAGGCGTCTGCCGTGCTGGTCGCGTACCTCGAACGGGCCGTCGATGCCGTGGCGCAGCCGCAGCGGCTCCCCCGCCTCGCTGCGGACCCTGATCCAGTCCGTGCGCCCCTGGCTGCGGGAGGCGTCCACGAGGAAGGCGCCCTGGGCGCGCAGGCCCTCGACCGACGCGTCCGCCCAGGTGGAGGAGAGGGCGGGGAACACCTTGAGCACACCGCCGTGGCTCTGCAGCAGCATGTCGAGCACCGACTGGGCGGCGGCCAGCGGGCTCTCGATCGCCAGGTTGGAGCCCTCGCGGTACATGGTGTTGGGGGTGATCGCGCAGTTGTCGACCACGTTGCCGTCGATGAAGAAGCGCAGGTAGGCCAGGGCCTCCTCGGGGTTGCCGAACAGCGTCTCCATGGACGAGGCGGCGGCGAAGCTGTAGCCGTGCCAGCGCTCGCGCATGCTCGCCCAGTGCTCGAAGCTGCGCCGGTCGAGCGACTCCTGCAGCGGATAGAGCCACAGCAGGTGGGAGTAGTGCCGGTGCGAGTCGGCGAGCGGCACGTCCGCGCCGATCATGACGCCCTGCTCGTTCCTGTGGTACGGGACGAGCCGCGCGAGAATCTCCTGCCACCTGGGCCTGAGCGGATCGTCGACCCTCAGCCGGTCCGCCGTTTCGAGCAGGGTGCGGCAGCCCCAGCGGATCAGCGACAGGTCGTAGGTGGCGTCGGAGGCGTTGGCGTACTCGGGCGAGCGGGTCTCGGGCAGGTGCAGCCTGCCGTCGGAGCCCTCGGTGAGGAAACGGGCGTAGTAGCTGATCGCGCCGGTGAGGATCGGGTAGAGGACGTCGCGCAGCACGCCGGTGTCCATGCTGTGCCGGTAGGCGAGCCAGACGTTGTGCATGCCCCAGGTCAGGTTGCCGGTGTGGTCGTTGGGGCTGACGCCGGGGACTCCGACGTAGCGCGGGCCAGGCCGCAGCATCCGGTCCCCGGGATGGCAGAGGGCGTAGGACTTGCCGTCGCGGTAGTCGGGATGGACGTTCGACTCGAGATTCTCGTGATACTTCCGGAACGTCGCCGTCACCGCGTCCAGCTCGGGATGGTTGGAACCGTTGATCATCGGGTACGCGACCTGGACGTTCAGGTTCCACCAGATGTTCGTCCAGCTGTTGCCCACCTCGGGGAACCACGGCCCCCACTCGGTCAGCACGGGCGCGGTGTCCCTGGTCGCGGAGGCCATCTTGTAGAGCTGGATCCAGTAGAAGCGTTGCAGCTTCTTGTCCGGGATCGAGACCAGGCTACGCCGGTAGAAGCGCTTCCACCCATTCCTGTGCACCCGGACCTGCGCCTCCGGGTTCCCGTCGAGCACCTTGGACACCGCGCCGACGGCCTCCCGCACGCCCGTCGAGTCGGGGTGACCGTAGGCGACGGTGGCCGCGAGCAGCCTGGTCGTGCCCTGCCTGACCTCCCGCCAGGCGGTGGTGTAGCCGCCTCCGGCGTGCATGGTCTGCTCGACGTACCCGTCGGAGACCACCGGGTCGGGGTTGGGGGTGTAGTCCGGGGGGCGGCGGATCGTCCTGGTCGTGGCCGACTGCAGCGGCGTGAACCCCCAGGCCACCGCCTCCTCCCCCTCGGTCGGCGTCATCGAGACCAGCAGCACGCCGCGGTGCTCCAGCACCAGCGCGGTGAAGCGGACGCCGCCCCGCGTGGTCGTCACCGTGCCCGACAGCTCGGCGTGCTCCAGGTCGAGCCGCCAGTCGACGCCGGTGATCGCGCCGGCGAACGTCAGCGTCAGGTAGCCGATGGGCAGCCGGGAGTACCCGATCGCCGCCTCCCACTGGCCGCGCTGGTCCTGCACCAGGGAGTGGTTGAGCATGAACCGCAGGACGTCGCCCTCGCCGCCCTTGTTGTAGACGTGCACGCCGAGCAGCCCGTTCCCCAGGAAGGGCGCGTTCTGCCACCCGCTCGGCAGCCGCTTCCACACCATGGCCGCGTCCCGCAGCACCTGCGCGTGCGCGTCATCCGCTCCTGCGCCGGTTGTCTCCGTGCCTGGCTCCGTGCCCGGCTCCGCCCAGGCGACGGGCGATCCGGCCAGGACCGCCGCGCCCCCCGCTCCCGCCACGAACGCCCGCCTCGACAGACCGTTTCCCGTGTTCATCCGCTCTCTCCCTGCGCTCCTGTACGGAACATCTCTTCTGGTGCGGCCGCAGGCGGTCAGCCCTGCTTCTCCGCGGACACGGCGAACAGGTGGAGCTGCGGCCGGCTGAGCGCGGGAAGGGTCAGCGACCGCAGCTCCTTCGTCCGGTCCACGGCCACCGGGACCGCGAACAGCGCCACCTTCGACGTGCTCGGTCCCGCCTGCCCGTGGCGGTGGGTGCAGCGAAGGGCCTCGACTCCGCCGGCCGGGGCCTGGCCCGTCCAGTTGGGGATCGTGACCTGGACGCCGGCCGTCGAACCGTCCGTGTAGGTCGCGGTCAGGGTGGTCGTGACGTCGCCGAAGGTCGCCGCGCCCAGGAGCCAGAGCCTGGCGTGGTTGCCCGGCGGGACGGCGATCACCTGTCCCTGGGCCGTGACGTTGTTCTTGGCGCCGTCCGCCGGGCTCGGGAAGGTGAAGGTCAGGCCCTGCACGGTGTAGACGCCGGCCGGCGGGAGTTCCTCCGCCGGGTAGGTGTAGCCGGAGCCGTCGAGGTCGCCGTCCGTCATGGCCTCGTGAGTGGAGACGCCGTCGTTGTCGAAGTGGGACGACAGGTCGACCGGAGTGGTCGGGCCCGGAGGCGGGATCGGCGGCAGGCCCCACGGGTCGCCCGGCTCGCCGACCTTCACCGGCGCGATCCTGAAGTCCTTGACCCCCTGACCGAAGAGCAGGGCCTCCTGGTGCTTGGCCAGGGTGAGTTCGACGACGCCGTCGCCGAGGTCCTTCCAGCGCGCGCCGAGGACCGTGATCGTGCCCTGGACGCCGTGGCGGACCCTGCACGGCTGGCCGGCCAGACTGCGCACCCGCACCCAGCGCGTCGCCCCCGCCTGCCTGACCGCCGAGACGAGGAAGGCGCCCTCGGTGCGGAAGTTGTGCACCGTCGCGTCCTGCCAGCTCTGCGGCATCGCGGGGAAGACGCGGATCGTGCCGCCCCAGCTCTGCACCAGCATGTCGTGCAGCGACTGGGCGGCCGACAGCGGCGTCTCGATGACGGGCCCGCCGCTCTCGCGGTACATCGTGTTGGGTTTGATGAACCCCTGCCTCATGAGTTCGCGCAGGTAGTGGAGGCTGTCGTCGCCCCTGCCGAGCTGGGCGGCGATCGACGCGGCGCCGGTGAAGCTGTAGCCCTGGAGCGCGCCGGTGAAGCCGATCCAGTGGTTGAGGGACTTCTCGATCAGCTCGCGCTTGTCCGGCTGCTCCCAGGTGACCTCGTACAGCGGGTAGATCTGGAGCAGGTGCGAGTAGTGGCGGTGCGACTTGGCGAACGGCACGCCGGCGCCGATCATGTAGCCGTTCTGGTCCACCTGGTAGTCGACGAGCGTGTCGAGGACCTGCTGCCAGCGCTGCTTCAGCGGGTCGTCGACCTTAAGCGTGGCCGCCGACTCCAGGAGCGTCCGGCAGCCCCACCTGATCAGCGCCAGGTCGAAGGTGCAGTCGGGTGCGCCGCCGTACTCGGGCGAGAAGGTCGTCGGCAGGTGCAGCCTGCCGTCCGCGCCGGGCGTCAGGAAGTGCAGGTAGTAGTTGATCGAGCGGCGCAGCAGCGGGAAGAGCACGTCGCGGAGTGTGTCGGTGTCCATCGTGTGCCGGTAGGACAGCCAGACGTTGTGCAGGGCCCAGGTGAGGTTGCCCAGTTCGGGCTGTCCCTGGCCGGGGATGCCGAGCTGGGCGCCCCTGGCGTACCTGTCGGAGCTGCGCGACACGCCCGCCGAGTCCGACCTGTACGCCTCGGGCACGTGGTCGATGAGGACCTGCCTGTTCTCGTCCAGCGTCCTGGTGAGCGCGTCGAGTTCGAGGTGGTTGGAACCGTTGATCACCCAGTATTCGAGCTGGACGTTGAGGTTCCACCAGATGTTCGGCCAGCCGGTGGGCTGGAGCCACGGGCCGGTGGTGGCCATGACGGGAGCGTGCTCGCGGGTGGCCGAGGCGATCTTGTAGAGCTGGATCCAGTAGAAGCTCTGCAGCCGGTAGTCGGGCAGCGAGACGAAGCTCTTCGGGTAGAAGGCGTGCCACCACGCGCGGTGCGACCGGGTCAGCAGGCTCGGCGGGCGGCTCCTGGCGCTCCTGATGGCCTCGACGGCGGGGGCCTGCGCGGTCTCGGCCGGGTGCGAGTGGGCCACGGTGACGTACAGGTAGCGCTGGTCGTCGCGGGCGACCTCCTGGTAGGCCGTGACGTAGTGGCCGCCCGCCAGCAGCGGCTGGACGCACAGGTTGACGTCGCCGTCGGTCTTGAGCGTGTGGGGCGGGTTCGGCTGGTAGTTCGGGTCGGGGTTGGTGATCTGCCGGGGGCTGATCGACGGCAGCGGCGTGAACGTCCAGGCGGTCTCACGCTCGGGCTCGTCCGTCCTGATCCGGATGAGCATGAGCTGCCGCTCGCTGTGGACGTACGCGGTGAGGTCGATCGTGCCGAGGGTGGTGGTGACGGTGCCTCTGAGCTCGGCGTTCCACAGGTCCAGGCGCCAGTCGACGGCCGTGATCGTGCCCTTGGGCTCCAGCGTGAGGTAGCCGATGGGCAGGCGGCACAGGCCGTACTTGGCGTCGATGTCGAGGCGGTGGTCCTGTACCTCGCTGTGCTGGACGTCGAAGCGGACCGCGTTCTGGCCCTCGGGGAGGTAGACGGTGGAGGCGAGCAGCCCGTTGCCGATGAACGGCCCCTCGTACCACTGGCGGGGGAAGCGCGACCACAGCAGGTCCTGATCCTTCAGGAAGTCCGCCCACTGGTGGTCGTCGCGCATCTCGTCGCGGATGGGGAGGGAGCCGCTCAGCTCCAGCGCGGCGGCCGGAGCGGAGACGGTCGAGGCGGCGGCAGGGATGGCGGGGGCAAGCGCCGCAGCGGCCCCGCCTAAGGCCAGACCTCCGAGGAATGTACGCCGAGAAGACGGATTTTCCGGCATGGTGACTCCGAAAGTGGGGGTGCTGTCGGGCGAGTCATCTGATGAATAGGAAGATCTAATCCATGACCGCCCTCTGTCAACCCCCCTCTCACCCCTTGACTGCCCCCGCGGTGAGCCCCTCGACGATGTAGCGGCGGATCGCGGCGAACAGCACCAGCGTGGGAATCACCGAGACCACCGTGGCCGCGGCCATCGAGCCCCAGTCGATGTCGTACTGGGTGATGAAGGAGTTCATGGCGACCGGGATGGTCTTGGCGTCCTCGCTGTCGATGAACGTGATCGCCAGGAACAGCTCGTTCCAGCACTGCACGAACGCGAAGATGAAGGTCGCCGCGATCCCCGGCAGCATGACCGGGATCACCACCCGCACCATCGCGGCCAGCCGCGACGCGCCGTCCACCTGCGCCGCCTCCTCCAGCGCGACCGGCACCCGCTCGTAGAAGCCGCGCATGATGATCGTGGCGAACGGCACCAGCATGGCGACGTACACCAGCATCAGCCCGGCCAGCCGGTTGAGCAGGTCCAGGTCGGACATCAGCAGGTAGAGCGGTCCGAGCGCGATGAACAGCGGGATCATCTGGGTGACCAGGAACGCCAGCATCAGCGCGCCCCTGCCGGGGAAGGAGAAGCGGGCCAGCGTGTAGCCGCCGAGCACGCCGATCGCCGTCACCACGCCCGCCGACACCAGCGAGACCGTGAGGCTGTTCAGCAGATACGCGCCGAAGTCGGCGAACGAGAACAGCTCCGTGTAGTGCTCGAACGTCACGCTGCCCGGCCAGTACCTGAGCGGCGTGGAGAAGATCTCCGCCTTCGGCTTGAGCGAGGTGACGACGACCCAGTAGAGCGGGAAGAGCGTGATCAGCAACCAGACCGTGAGCACGGTCACCTTGGCGAGACGTCTCATCGGGCCTTCTCGAATCTGGTGGCGTTGAGGTAGAAGACGCTGAAGGCGAGCAGCAACCCGAGGATGAGCAGCCCGACCGCGCCCGCCCGGCCGTAGTCGCCGCCGATGACCTGCTGGATGAGGAAGGTGGTGATGATGTCGGTGCTGCCCGCCGGGCCGCCGCCGGTCATCGAGTAGATCAGGTCGGGGAAGTTCAGGATCCAGATCACCCGCAGCAGCACGATCAGCGCCAGCGTGGGGCGGATGTGCGGCAGCGTGACGTGCCAGAACTGCCTGAGCCGCGAGGCGCCGTCGACCGACGCCGCCTCGTACAGCTCACGCGGGACGGACTGCAGCGCCGCCATGATCATGATGGCGAAGAACGTCACGCCGTACCAGATGTTGGCCACGATCACCGAGGTCATCGCCCATCCGGGCGTGGCGAGGAAGCCGATGCGGTGCTCGATGATCCCCGTCTTCAGCAGCAGGTCGTTGATCACGCCGAACTGGCCGTTGAACATCCACCGCCACAGCAGCCCGATGAGGAAGCCGGACATGGCCCAGGGGAAGAACACCCACGCCTGGTAGAGGCCGCGCCCACGGAAGTGGCGCCGCAGCAGCAGCGCCAGCCCGAAGCCGAGGAAGAACTGGAAGAACAGCGAGACGACGACCCAGGTGCCGGTGTTGCGCAGCGCCGTCCAGAACCGGTCCTCGGCGAGCACGGCCCGGAAGTTGTCCAGCCCGACGAAGGGCGTCGAGGTCAGGTCGAACAGGTTGTACTGCTGGAAGGCGATGACACCGCCGCGGATCATCGGGTAGTACGTGAAGACCACCACGAAGACCACGCCGGGCAGCAGGCAGAGGGCGACGAAGGCGGCCTTGCGCGCGGTGAAGGCTGAACGGGTCACGAAACCTTCTTCGCCTGGTCCTGCCAGAAGGCGTCCCACGACTTGAGCACGTCGGCCACCGTCTTCTTGCCGGTGATGAGCGCCTGGACGTCACGGTCGGAGTCGACGATGAACTGGCTCCAGCCCGGGTAGTCGACCGGCCTGATCGTGATCACCTGCTTCGGGTCCTGCTGCGCCTCCAGGTACGCCTTCCAGGCGCCCTGGGAGAACTGCGGGTCGCTCTGGGCCTGCTTGGAGATCGGGATCAGCGAGTTGCCCTTGGCGAAGGCGATGCTCTGCTTGGCCTCCGACAGGAACTGCACCAGCTTGACCGCCTCCTTCGGGTGCTTGCTGAAGGAGGTCGCGCCCCAGCCGGCGTAGCCGACCGGCTGGAAGGCGTAGCCGGTGGGGCCCTTGGGGATGGGGGCGGTGGCCCAGGTCTTGACCGAGCTCTCCTGGACCGTCTTGATCACCTCGGGGTCCTGGATGAGCATGCCGGTGACGCCGCTGGTGAAGCCCTGCACCATCTCGGGGTAGGCCCATGAGACGGAGTCGGGTGGCGACGCCTCCTTGAAGATCTTCACGTACAGGTCCATGGCCTGGGTGGCCTCGGGGGTCGAGAAGATCGTCCGCTTGTCCTTGAGGAAGAAGGACTTCTCGGGATCCAGGGCCTCGCCGTTGTAGGCGCTGACCATCATGACCGCGTAGTCGGCGCCGCCCTTGCCGCCCCTGAAGGAGTAGCCGAACCTGTCGCCCGAGGTCATCTTCTTGCCGGCCTCGTAGAGCTCCTGCCAGGTCTTCGGCGGCTGGGCCAGGCCCCAGTCGGTCCGGTAGAACAGGGTGCGCTGGTAGAAGCCGTACGGGATCAGGTACGCCTTGCCGCCGACCTCCACCGCCTTCTTCTGGGCCAGCTCGGTCAGGTCCGTCCAGCCCGGCCAGCCGGTGGTGGGCAGTTCGGCGAGCCAGCCGTTGTTGGAGAAGGACTTGGCCGTGTGGTCGCGGACCTCCAGCACGTCCAGGTCCTTCTTCGTCTGCAGGATCTGGTTGATCTTCTGGTCGGCGCTGTCGAGCGGCGGCGAGATCAGCTCGACCTTGACTCCCGGGTTCGCCTTCTCGAAGTCGGCGAGGAGCGTCTTGATCAGCTTGGTGCGTTCCGGGCTCGTCAGGCTTTCGATCATGCGCAGCCGCACCTGCCCCGGGGACGACGAGCCGGAACCGCAACCGGCCAGCACGAGAGTGGCGGCGGCCGCGGCCGCCAGGAATGGTGATCTCATGTGCGCCTCCTGAGGGAGCGAGGGGGGTGACAGCGCTGTCAGTCACGCTAGGCGACGCACCCCCTCCAGCGCTAGACCAAGGTCCTTGATCAATGTCTCGGCGGGCTCCAGCCCGACGGACAGCCGCACCAGGCCGACCGGGATGCCCATCGTGGCCCGCACGCTCTCCTCGATGGTGAGCGCCGGCGCGTTGACCAGGCTCTCGAACCCGCCCCAGGACACACCGATCCTGAAATGTTGCAGCTTGTCGAGGAACGCGCTCACCTCGTCCCGCGACTCCGTGTCCAGTTCGACGCTGAACAGGCTGGAGAAGCCGGACATCTGCCGCCTGGCCTGCGCGTGCCCCGGATGCGAGGCCAGCCCCGGATGGTTGACCACCCGCACCGCCGGATGGTCCTCCAGGAACCCGGCCACGGCCAGCCCGCGCTCCTGGTGAGCCGCCATCCGCACGGGCAGCGTGCGCAGCCCCTTGATCACCTTGGCCGCGTCGTGCGGCGACATGGCCGCGCCGTAGAGCTGGTACTCGGTCAGCGCCAGCGGGCGCACCAGCCGCGACGGGCCCACCACGACGCCGCCGACCAGGTCGCTGTGCCCGCCGACGTACTTCGACAGCGAGTGCACGACCAGGTCCACGCCGAGCGTCAGCGGCTTCTGGAAGATCGGCGTGGACCAGGTGTTGTCCGTCACCGTCACCAGCCCGCGCTCGCGCGCCCACGCGGTGACCGCGGCGATGTCGAAGACCTCATAGCGCATGTACGACGGCGACTCGAAGTAGAGTAGGCGCGTGCTCGCCTTGATAGCGCTGTCACATGCCCCGAGGTCGCCGACGTGTGTATGCGTGACTCCGAACTTCTCCAGGTAACGCAGGAACTGGGTGGTCGGCCCGTAGACCGCGCCCAGCACCAGCACATGGTCGCCCGCCGACACCAGCGAGGAGATCGTCGCCGAGATCGCGCCCATCCCGGAGCCGAAGCACTTGGCCCGCTCTCCTCGTTCCAGCGCCGCCAGTTTGCGCTGGGCGAGGTCGACCGTCGGGTTGGTGCCCCGCCAGTAGACGTACCGCTCGTCCTCGTCCCTGATCGCCGCACCGAGCTCGCCGACCGATTCGAAGGTGAACAGCGAGTTCTCGAAGACGGGCGGGTTGACCGCGCCGAGTATCCAGGGCTCGTCCTCACCCAGGCGGCCACAGATCCAGTCATCATCCATGGGGGCACAATATGACATTGCGCGGCAAGCCGACCATGGCCGATGTGGCCAGGCACGCGGGAGTGAGCCTGAAAACCGTCTCACGGGTGGTCAACCAGGAGCCCCACGTGAGCGCGGCGCTTCAGCGCAGGGTGCAGGAGTCCATCGGCGCACTCGGCTTCCGGCGCAACGAGGCCGCGAGCCGGCTCGCGCGCGGCGCCAGCATGCTGACACTGGGGCTGGTCATGGAGAACATCTCCAACGAGTTCTACTCCCGGCTGGCCAAGTCCGTGGAGGCGGCGGCGGCCGAGCACGAGGCGCTGGTGGTCTTCGGCTCGTACGAGGAGCGCGCGGAGCGGGAGCGGATGCTGATCGAGTCGATGTACGCCCGGGGAGTCGACTCGCTGATCATCGTCCCGTCGGGGTCCGACCACAGCTGGCTGGCCCAGCACGGCGGGCTGACCTCGGTCTTCGTCGACCGCGTCCCGCCGGGGCTCGACGGCGCGGACGTGGTGATGCTCGACGACGCCCACGGCGGCCGGGTCGCGACCGAGCACCTGCTGGCGCGGGGCCACCGCCGCGTCGCGCTCATCTCCGACGACGAGCGGCTGAGCTCCGTGCACGACCGCGCCCTCGGCTACCGCGCGGCCCTGCGCGACGCGGGCCTCCCCCTGGACGAGTCGCTGGTGGTGCGGGAGGTGTTCGACCCGTGGCGGGCCTCGCAGGAGGTCGGCAAGCTGCTGGACCTGCCCGACCCGCCCACGGCCTTCTTCGCCACCAACAACCGCGCCGCCATCGGCATCCTCCAGGCGCTCAGGGATCGCCCTGAACGTCCCGCCTATGTGGGGTTCGATGACTTCGCGCTGGCCGACGTGTTCAATCCGGGGGTGACGGTGGTCCGCTACGACACGTCCCGGCTGGCCACGAGCGCGGTCGACCTCCTGCTCCACCCGGCTTCGCGCGAGGCGGGCGCGCCGCGCCGGGTCAGGGTGCCGGTCGAGCTGGTCGCCCGCGGCTCCGGGGAGGTCCCCCCTGCCTGAAGCGCGTCAGGACGAGCGGGGCCGCCAGTCGCCGCGGTCGAGGTCGAGGTCCTCCGGCGTGTGCAGGCGCACCATCGTCCTGGCCACGCCGGGCGGCACCCGGTGCGGCGTGAGGAACGACACCGACACCATCACCGTGAACGCGATCGGCACCGTCCACGCGGCGGGCTGGGCGAGCAGCGCGCCCGCCACGCCCTCGCGCGGGCCGCCGACGATCGTCACCAGCACCGCGCCGCACGCCAGCCCTCCCCCGACGAACAGCCCCGCGAGCGCGCCCGTGGTGCTCAGCCTGCGCCACCAGATGCCGAGGACGAGCAGCGGGCAGAACGACGACGCGGCCACCGCGAACGCCAGCCCCACCACGTCGGCCACCGGCAGCGCCCGCGCCCACAGCGCCAGCGCGAGCGCCAGCGGCACCGCGACGGCCATCAGCGTGGCGATCCTGAACGAGCGGACCCCGCCCTTGAGCAGGTCCTGGGCGATCACTCCCGCCACCGACACGGTCAGCCCCGAGGACGTGGACAGGAAGGCCGCGAACGCCCCCGCCGTCACCAGCGCCGTCAACAGTTCGCCGAGGGTGCCGCCGATCATCCGTTCCGGCAGCGTGAGCACGACGGTGTCGGCGCGTGCCAGGTCGGGGGCGTAGAGCCGGCCCAGCCAGCCGTACAGCGCGGGCAGCAGGTAGAACGCGCCCAGCAGTGTCAGGACGACGAGGGTGGTGCGGCGGGCGGCCCGCCCGTCGGGGTTGGTGTAGAAGCGGACCAGCACGTGCGGCAGCCCCATCGTGCCCAGGAACGTGGCCAGGATCAGCGAGTACGTCGAGTACAGCCCGTACTCCTTGCCGCCCGACAGCGGCGTCTCCCAGGTGGTGGCGTCCACCGCGCTCAGGCCGGGGGCGCCGTCGGCCTTCCACGCCATCAGCAGGAACACCAGGGGCACGGCCAGCGCGGTCAGCTTCAGCCAGTACTGGAACGCCTGCACGAACGTGATCGACCGCATCCCGCCCGACAGCACGTTCACCGCGACCACGACCGCCACCAGCAGGCCGCCCACCCAGACCGGCGCGCCGGTGATCGTCCGCAGGACCAGGCCCGCGCTCTGGAACTGCGGCATCAGGTACAACCAGCCGATGAGCACGACGAACCCGCTCGCCGTGCGGCGCACGGCCATCGACTCCAGCCTTGCCTCGGCGAAGTCGGGCAGCGTGTACGCGCCGGAGCGCCGCAGCGGCGCCGAGACGAGCACGAGCAGCACCAGGTAGCCGCCGGTCCAGCCGACGGGCAGCCAGAGCATGTCGGCGCCGAACGACAGGATCAGCCCGGCCACGCCGAGGAAGGAGGCGGCCGACAGGTACTCGCCGCCGATCGCGGAGGCGTTCCACAAGGGGCTGACCGTGCGCGAGGCCACGTAGAAGTCGGAGGTGGTGCGGGAGAACCTGATCCCGAACGCGCCGATGAGCACCGCCGCCATGACGACGACGAGGACGGCCGTCAGGCTCATCGGCGCTCGACCAGGTCCGCGAAGTGCCGCTCGTTGCGTTCGGCGTGCCGGACGTAGAGCCACGCCCCGGCCACGAAGCCGGGGTAGATCAGCCCGCCGAGCACGGCCCAGGCCAGCGGGACGCCGAGCACGTCCACCTCGCGCAGCTCGGGGACGATCAGGAAGAGCAGCGGCAGGCCGCCCACCACGCACGCCAGCACCGTGCAGACGAAGATCGCGAGCCGGAACTGGGTGCGCAGCAGCGAGCGCATGTAGACCTCGCCGAGGTGCGTCTGCTCGTCGATCTCCCGGGTGGCCGGGTAGCGGGGGCGGCGCGCGGCGGCCGTCCGCGGGCTGGTCACGGTCACCCTGCGCGGCGCGTCGGGGCGGACGAGCGGCAACCGGCGGCCAGGACGCGGTTCGGCCCGTCTGTCCGGCAGGTTGTCGGGCTCGTTGATGGGGTTCACTCGGGCCTTCCCTTCCTGGCCCTGCGCACCAGCAGGTCGCGCAGCTCGCGCGTGTGGCGGCGGCTGACCGGGATCTCGGTGTCGCCGACCCGCACCGTGCACCTGCCGGAGTCGATGTGCAGCTCCTCGATGTGCTTGACGGCCACCAGATGGCTGCGGTGGACCCGGACGAACCCGGCGGAGGACCAGCGCTCCTCCAGCGTCGCCAGCGGGATGCGCACCAGGTGGCTGCCCGCCCGGGTGTGCAGGCGGGCGTAGTCGCCGTGCGCCTCGACGGAGAAGACGTCGGCGGTGGAGATGAACCGGGTCACACCGCCCAGCTCGACCGGGATCGTGTCGGTCTCTCCGCTCTCGACAGCGAGGTCCGCCGAGACGGCCACCCGGCGGATCGCCTCGGCCAGCCGTTCCGGGCGCACCGGCTTGAGCAGGTAGTCCTCCGCCTTGATCTCGAACGCGTCCACCGCGTGCTCCTCGTAGGCGGTGACGAAGACGACCCGCGGCGGGTTGGCGAAGCGCGACAGCAGCCGCCCCAGCACCACGCCGTCGAGGCCGCGCATCCTGATGTCGAGGAAGACCGCGTCGATGGGCCTGCCGTCGGCGATGGCACGGTCGAGCAGCCGCAGCGCCGCGGAGCCGTCCCTGGCCGTGGCCACCTCGCCGATGCGGGAGTCGGCGCGCAGCAGGTAGGCCAGGTCTTCCAGGGCGGGCAGCTCGTCGTCGACGGCAAGGACCCGAAGTAGTGCCATAGACAGTGATGAAACCGACAACAAAGATCGGGGTCAACGGGCCGAGACGCCCGGGTGATATTTCGGCAACCTGATGTTGACTTTCGTGCCGACGCCCGTGCCCGTCTCGACGACCAGCCCGTACTCGTCGCCGTAGACCTGGCGCAGCCGCTCGTCCACGTTGGCCAGCCCCACCCCGCCCGCGGGAGTGATGTCACCTGCGAGGATGCGGCGCAGCCTGTCGGGGTCCATGCCGAGGCCGTCGTCCTCGACGCTGATCCGGCACTCCGCCCCGGCGTCCTCGGCGATGATCGTGATGCGTCCGACGCCGTTCCTGCTCTCCAGCCCGTGCCGTACGGCGTTCTCCACGAGCGGCTGCAAGCACAGGAACGGCACCGCCACCGGCAGCACCTCCGGCGCGATCCGCAACGTCACCTGCAACTGGTCGCCGAAGCGGGCCCGCTCCAGGGTCAGGTAGCGGTCGATCGAGCGCAGCTCCTCGGCGAGCGTGGTGAACTCGCCGTGCCTGCGGAAGCTGTAGCGGGTGAAGTCGGCGAACTCCAGCAGCAGCTCCCTGGCGCGTTCCGGGTCGGTACGGACGAACGAGGCGATCGTGGTGAGCGAGTTGTAGATGAAGTGCGGCGAGATCTGCGCCCGCAGCGCCCGCACCTCGGCCTCCATCAGCAGCGTCCGCGAGCGGTGCAGCTCGGCCAGCTCCAGCTGGGAGTCCACCCAACCGGCCACCTGCTGCGCAGCCCTGACGAGCCCGGCCGAGGAGTACGAGCCGTACGCCGTCAGCGAGCCCACCACCCGGTCGTCGGTGGTGAGCGGCACCACCACGGCGTGCCTGATCGGGCACTCCAGCAGCTCGCAGTCGATGCTCAGCACCTGGGTGCGGCCGTCCTTGAGCGTGGCGGCCGCGTGCTCGAACGCCTGGTCCACGTGGTGATCGCCGTCGCCGTCGTAGACGAGCAGCCGCTCGCCGTCGGTGATCGCCAGCGCGGACGAGCCGAGCAGCGCGCGCAGGTGCCGCGACGCCTTCTCCGCGCCGTCGACGGTGAGCCCGGCGCGCAGCGGCGGCCCGGCGAGCGAGGCGGTGTGCAGGGTCTCGAACGTGGCGCGCTCGGCCGGGCTGGTGCCCAGCTCGCGCCGACCGCGCAGCACCCGCCACAGCACGATCGCGGGCACGCCCACGAGGGCTGCCACGACGACGGTTCCGACCAGGTACTCCATCGCCGGAGCCTACTGCCGTTCCGCCCGCCGGTGACAGGCGGCGGAACCGGCGCCGGGCTGCCTGGCGCCGCCGCGCCTTCCCCCGGTCTTGCGCCGTCTCCCGGCGCCGGTCAGCGTCCGGGGAGCGCCTTGGCGATCCTCTCGGCGTAGCTCTCGGCCTCCTCGGCCGACGCGTACGTGGTGCGCGGCCAGAAGAAGCCGCGCAGTCCGTCCTTGCGGGTGCGCGGCACCACGTGCACGTGCAGGTGCGGGACGCTCTGGCTGACGCGGTTGTTCATCGCCACGAACGTGCCGCCCGCCTCCAGCCCCTCCTCCACCGCCCTCGCGATCGCCTGGACCCGTTCGAAGAAGGGGCCGACCTCGACGAGGTCGGCGAGCGTCTCGACGTGCGCCCTCGGCACGACCAGAACGTGCCCCTTGAAGACCGGCCGGGCGTCGAGGAAGGAGACGGCCACCTCGTCGGAGTGCACGATGGTGGCGGGCCGCTCCCCCGTGATGATCTCGCAGAACAGGTCGGTGCTCACCGGCCGACTTTATCCGCGAACGCGGTCCAGCTCGTCATGTTGGGCGCCGTCCACCCGGTCGGCGCGTGCAGGAACCGCTCGCCGGCGTGCGCGCGCAGCCGCTCGGGCACCTCGGACGTCTTGTGCCCCCGGCAGTGGTAGACCAGCCCGCCCTCGCGCTGCCCCATCGCCATCCAGGGCAGCCACGGCGAGACCCGGCACCAGGAGAACACGGCCGGGACGTCGGGCATCCCCGAGTCGAGCTCCTTGGCCTGGACGAAGAACTGGAACAGTTCCAGGGCCCGGTAGGTGTCGCCCGCCGAGTTCCGGGGGTAGTCGGCGACCTTGAGGGGCGAGGGGTAGGACAGGCGGATGTCGGCGTTGAAGACCACCTGGTCGCCCAGGCGGGTGGTCGGCACGGGGTAGGCGCCGAACCGCTGGTTGACGGGGTCGTTGAAGACGTGCTGCACCTCGACGGACTCGCCGGTGATCGGGTTGTCCCAGGTGTCGATGATCTCGCGGGTGCGCGGGTCGAGGTAGGCGGCCGCCTCCCTGGTCAGCAGCTGCCAGCCGCCCTCGACCTCGACCGCCCTGGCCACGTTGACGCCTTCGAAGCCGAACAGGTGGTGCGGGCCGTCGTCGTGCTGCCACCCGTAGACGTCGCCGGTCCACCACGAGATCGTCTCGGCGCCGTCGGAGGACGCGCGCACGCGAATGAAGTCCATGGGAGGCAGCCTCTCGGACTCGCGGGCTTGTTTCAAGACACTCTGTTGCTATCGTTAGCGACATGGTGTCGCTAAATGACCGGACGCGGCAGGGCTGGCTGCCCCTGTTCGTCCTCGGCGTGGGCATGTCGATGATCGTCATCGACGCCACGATCGTGAACGTGGCGGTGCCGGCGATCATCGCCGACCTGGGCCTGGCCGCCACGGACGTCGAGTGGGTGAACTCGATCTACTCGCTGACGTTCGCCGCCCTGCTCATCCCGCTCGGCCGCACCGGCGACGCGCGGGGCAGGCGGCGGACGTTCGTCACCGGGGTCGTGGTCTTCCTCGGCGCCAGCGTGCTGGCCGCCGCCGCGGGCAGCGGCGCGATGCTGGTCGGCGCCCGGGTGGTGCAGGGCGTGGGCGCGTCCATGGTGGTGCCGATGACCCTGGCGATCATCAACTCCCTCTACACCGGCCCGCGCAGGACGGTCGCGTTCGCCGTGTGGGGCTCGATCATCGGCGGCATGGCCGCGGTGGGGCCGCTGCTCGGCGGCTGGATCGTCACCGACCTCGGCTGGCGCTCGGCGTTCTGGGTGAACCTGCCGATCGGCCTCCTCGTCCTGCTCGGGGCGGCCAAGGTGCCCGAGTCCCGCGACCCCCGGGCGGGCGGGCTCGACCCGCTCGGCGTGCTGCTGTCCGTCGTCGGCATGTCGTGCCTGGTGTTCGGGCTGATCGAGGGCCAGCGCTACGGCTGGGGACGGCCGACCGGCCAGGGCACCGTCTTCGGCCGGCCGTGGCCGTTCGACGCGGTCTCGCCCATCCCGTTCGCGTTCGCCCTGGCCGCCGCCGCGCTGACGGCGCTGGTACTGGTGGAGCGGGCCAGATCCCGCGCGGGCCGCCCGGTCGTCCTGGACCTGTCGCTGTTCGCCATCCCGTCCTTCCGGTACGGCGGAGCCGCCGCGATGATCGTCTCGCTGGGCGAGTTCGGCCTGATCCTCGTGCTGCCGCTGTTCCTGCAGACGGCCATGGGCTACAGCGCCTTCCAGGCCGGGCTGATCATCGCCTCGCTGGCGGCGGGGACGTTCCTCGCGGGCGGGACCGTGCCGCAGCTGTCCCGGCGGCTCAGCGGCAGGGCCATCGTCAGGACCGGCCTGGCGCTGGAGGCCGCGGCCGCGATCGCGATCGGGCTCACCCTCTCCCCCTCGCTGGGGCCGTGGACGCTGGTGCCCTGGCTGGTGGTCTACGGATTCGGCGTCGGGTTCGCCTCCGCCCAGCTCCCCAACGTGATGCTGGCCGGGGTGCCGTCCCGCCAGTCGGGGGTGGCCTCCGGGTTGCAGAGTGCGATCCGGCAGCTCGGCGCCGCCGTCGGCATCGCGGTGCTCGGCGCGGTGCTGGTCACGGGGCTCGACTCGGCGATGGCCGAGCAGCTGCCTGACGACCCCGCGCTCGGCCGGGCCGTCCGCGACAGCGGCGGCGCGGCCATCGCGGCCGTCAGGGACCCGGGCGAGCGGGCCGCCGCCGTCGCCGCCTCCGTGGACGCCACCCGACGCGTGACGGTCGTGACCGGCCTCGTTCTCTTCGCGGGCGTGGGTTCGACGCTGCTGCTGCCCGATACTGGGGGGAGGCAACGCGAAGAGGAGTGAACGTGCCGAGGATCAGCGCTGCGACCGTCGCCGACCACCGGGCCAGCCAGCACGCGGCCCTGCTGGAGGCCGCGATGCAGATCCTGGTCGCCGAGGGCGCGGCCGGGCTCACTCCGGCAGCCGTCGGGGCGCGCGTCGGGCTGGCCCGGTCCAGCGTCTACCGCTACTTCTCCGCTACCGCCGACATCCTGGCCCAGCTCGTCGAGGACTCCATCCCCCGCTGGGCCGCCCGCTTGCAGGCCGCGGCCGGCGAGGGCACGCTGGAGCAGCGGGTACGGGCCTTCGGCGCGGCCACGCTGTCGTTCGCCGGCAGCCGCGACTACGCGCTGCTGCGCGCGGTCGCCTCGATCGACCTGCCCGGCGAGTGCCAGGACAGGATCGACCAGCTCCACGAGACGATGATCGAGCCGCTGCACGCCATCGCCGCTGAGGCCGGGCACGCCCATCCCGACCTGGTGGCGCACCTGGGCTGGAGCATGCTCGGCGAGGGCCAGCGGCGGCTCGCCGCGGGCGGCGAGCAGGGCGTGATCACGGAGACCACGATCGACGTGCTCTGCCGGGCCGTACTCGGCTGACGGCGCTCACCACCGAACGCGCTCGACGGCGCTCATTTCACGGTGATGGCGAAGATCGCCTCGCCCGACTGCTGCTTGCTCTGCTCGTTGGTGGGCGTCGTGGCCTTGCCGCAGCGCCAGCAGTTGTACAGCTTGATCTCGGTGGTGCCGGCGTGCTTGGTGTTGAACGCGAAGTAGCTCGTGCCCCCGGAGCCCGGGCCTCCACCCTCGGAGCGGTACTCCTTGCTGATGAACGAGGCCACCTTGGGATCGGGCACCGCCTCGAGGGTCCAGCTGTCGCCGACGGACGCGTTGTCGGCGACGGCCAGGGAGAACCGCTTGCCCTGGCCCAGCTCCACGCTGACGGTCGTGCCCTTGGCACCCTTGACGACGGTGCCGAGGTCGTTGACAGCTGACCCGGCGCCGCACCCCGCGACAAGCAGGCCCACCAGGGCCGCCACGACCGTTCGACGAATCACTCAGGCAGATTATCGGGCTCGGGCGACGCCCGCGGCACCGCATCCGCCTCCCACGCGGCGGGTCCTGCTCCCCGCGGGGCCGCGCCGAGCGTCGCCGCCCGACAGGGACCTGCTGGGAGCGCGAACCCTAACTGCTCCTGCGCCTCACGATGCGCCGCACGACGAACGCGGCGACCACTCCGGCGAGGAAGACCAGCAGCAGCATCGGCCGCTTCCGCGCCTGGGCTGCCGCCTTGTCGGCCACGTCCTTGACCTGGTCCGGGGTGACATCGCGGAGCTTGTCGGCGACCTCGGTCACCTTGCCCTTCGCCACCGCCGTGACGTCGCTCGCGCGGCCCTTCACATCCACCTTGTCCGCGAGGGCGCTGACGGTGCCGCCCCCCTCGCGCCGGATCTCCTTGGTGCTCTTCCGCACGTCTGCCTCCTCCTCGACCGCCTGCACGGGGACTTCGGGATCGAAGACCGCGTGCGCCATCCGGTGCTCCTCCGCCAGATGCGCGTTCTCCGACGCCCCCGGCCTGGTGAGCGGCACGTTGATGGACTCGTGATCTGTCGGGTCACCGACCGTGACCCTGCGGGCCCCCACCTCCCCCGCATGCGTGTGGGTGTAACCGGAATCCGTCTCGCTCATAGGTGCGCTCTCTCCTTCACCACGTCGAGGTCGGCCCTCACACTGGCGATCGCCTGTGCCGGAACCGGAGGCCCGACCCGCTTCACCTGGTTCCCGCCGAACTTGCCGAGCAGAGCGGCGATGACGAACAGGACGACCGCCACGATCGCGGCAGCGGCCCAGGCAGGCAGTGCCAGGGCAAGGAGCAGCACCACGGCGGCCACGAGGGTGGCTCCGCCGAGGAAGCCGATGATGCCGGCGGCCCCGAACAGCCCGGCGCCGCGTCCCGCGCGCCTGCCCTTCGCCGTGAGTTCCAGCCTGGCGAGCCGCAACTCGTCCTTGACGAGCCGGGAAACCTGCTCGGACAGATCGTTGACCAGCTTGTGGGTGTCGTTCACGTCATCGCCTCCTCCGCTGCCGCGGAAGGCGACTACCCAGTGACGTGCGTTTCTATCACCGCTTGGAGGTGCGTAGCAGGAAGCCGAGCACCGCCGCGAGCGGCGACTCGGGCGTTTCGCACCAATTGTCGGGCTGCTTCGGCTTGCTCCACGGGGAGGGCAGCTCGCACGAAGGAGCCTGCGGCTTGGGCCGCTCGCACCACGATCCGGGAGGTTTCATACATTTACTGTAAATCTTCTCCTCCCCTCCGGACACCCTCCGGACAGCCGACCTGGCCCGCGCTGACGAGGTAGCCTGCCGAGGTGCTGGTCGTACACGGGGTCTGGGCCGGGGATGGGCTCGCCTTCTGGGCGGAGTCCCCCGACGGCGCCGCAGGCCGCGCGAAAGGCGACGCGCCGCGTCCCCACCCCTTCGCCGCCGCGCCCTCCGCCATCGCCGCCCATCTCGCCCTCGCGGTGGGCGAGGCGGAGGTTCGCGTCCTGGAGTTGTTGCTGCCCGGGTCCGCCGGGGAGCCGCTGCCGTCCCCCGAGACCGGGCGGCTGGCCGAGACGGTCCGGCCTCGGTTGCGGCTGTGGCGGGTGCCCGCCGTGGTGCCGCCCGCCGCCGAGGCGCTCCGGGTGCTGGACGCGCACGCCGGTAGCGCCACCGTGCGGCATTGGGCCGCCGTCGCCGAGTTCGCCCGTGACCTGGTGCGGCGCGGGCGGGTGGTGCCGCAGCTGGTCCGCGACGGCGCGGGCGGCCCGGCGCGGGAGTCCATGTGGGCGCTTCCCGGCAACGACGCGCGGGCCGTGTGGCGGGCGGTGCTCACGGGGGCCGACGCGGCGTACTTCAGGGAGCTGGCCCTGGCCATGCCGCCCGCCTGCCGCACCGCGCAGGTCGAACGCCCGGCCGGCGAGGTCCTGGCCGAGGCGCTGGACGCGTTCGCCGACGCGCTGGTGCGGACGGCGCTCACCGAGCCCATCGTGGCGCGGCCGAGAACGCCCAGGGACCGGTGGCTGGCCGCCCTGACCGGCGCCGACGGCGGCTGCCCTGACGTCCCCGAGCTGCGGGACGAGCTGGAGCAGTGGCGCGAGTCCGTCACCGCCTCCGAGGGCGCGGCCACGCTCTGCTTCCGGCTGGTCGAGCCGGGCGCAGGCGACAGCGAGCTGACCCGGCCGGGCGAAAGCGACCGGTGGCGGGTGGAGTTCGCCCTGCAGGCCGCCGACGACCCCAGCCTGTACGTCCCAGCGGCCAGGGTGTGGACCGGTGAGCCGGTCGCCGGGCTGCCGCATCGGCCCGAGCGCGAGCTGCTGGCCGGGCTCGGCCGCGCGGTGCGGCTCTACCCGGAGCTCGACCGGTCGCTGCGCGTGGCCGAGCCCGCCGAGCTGATGCTCGACACGCCGGGCGCGTTCGGGTTCCTGCGCCAGGCGGCCCCGCTGCTCCAGGCGGCCGGTTTCGGCGTGCAGCTGCCCCGCTGGGCGGGCCGCACCCGGCTGGGGCTCAAGCTCACGACCCGCACGAAGAAGCAGAGCGCCGCCACGAGCCAGGGGTTCGGGCTGCGGGAGCTGGTCGACTTCCGGATCGACCTCGCGGTGGGCGACGAGACCATCAGCGAGGCGGAACTGGCCGAGCTGGCCAGGCTGAAGGTGCCGCTGGTGCGGGTGCGCGGCCAGTGGGTGGAGCTGGACGACCGCCAGCTGAGGGCCGCGCTCAAGGCGGTCGAGAGAGCTCGGACGGGTGAGCTGCCCGCGTCCGACATCCTGTGGCACGTGACCCAGGGCGACGACGAGCTGCCCCTGCTGGAGGTCGACGCCGACGGGGTGCTCGGCGACCTGCTGTCGGGTCAGGCCGAGCGGCGGCTGCGGCCGATTGCCACCCCGGACGGCATCGACGCCACGCTCAGGCCGTACCAGGAGCGCGGGCTGGCCTGGCTGAGCTTCCTGTCGGAGCTGGGCCTGGGCGGGGTGCTGGCCGACGACATGGGCCTGGGCAAGACGATCACGACGCTGGCCCTGCTGGTGCACGAGCGGTCGGCGAGTCCGACGTTGCTGGTGTGCCCGATGTCGCTGGTGGGCAACTGGCAGCGCGAGTCGTCCAGGTTCGCGCCGGGGTTGCGCGTCTACGTCCACCACGGCGGCGGACGCGACACGGAGCGGATCGCCGACGCCGACCTGGTGATCACCACGTACGGCACGGCCCAGCGGGACCTGGAGGCGCTGCGGGCCTTCGAGTGGCGCAGGGTCGTCTGCGACGAGGCCCAGGCGATCAAGAACAGCGGCACGCTGCAGGCGCAGGCGGTGCGGGCGATTCCGGCGGGGTCCAAGCTGGCCCTGACGGGGACTCCGGTGGAGAACCATCTCGCCGAGCTCTGGTCGATCATGGAGTTCGCCAATCCGGGGCTGCTCGGGTCCCGCTCCCGGTTCAGGACCAGGTTCCAGGAGCCGATCGAGGCGCGTCAGGACGAGCAGGCCGCGCACGCGCTCAGGCGCGCGACGGGCCCGTTCGTGCTGCGCCGCCTCAAGACCGACAAGTCCATCATCTCTGACCTGCCGGAGAAGCTGGAGGTCAAGGAGTGGTGCCCGCTCACGCCCGAGCAGGCCACCCTCTACCAGGCGGTCGTCGACGACATGATGGGCCGCATCGACGACAGCGAGGGCATCGAGCGGCGCGGCCTGGTGCTGGCCGCGATGGCCAAGCTCAAACAGGTCTGCAACCACCCGGCCCACCTGCTCAAGGACGGCTCCCGGCTGGCGGGCAGGTCCGGCAAGCTGATCCGGCTGGAGCAGCTCACCGAGGAGATCACGGCCGAGGGCGAGAAGGCGCTGCTGTTCACCCAGTACGCGGAGTTCGGCGCGATGCTCCAGCCGTATCTGGAGCAGCGGCTCGACCGTCCGGTGCTGTGGCTGCACGGCGGGCTGCCGAAGAAGACCCGCGACCGCCTCGTCGACCGTTTCCAGCACGACGAGGAGCCGATGGTGTTCCTGCTGTCGCTCAAGGCGGCGGGCGTCGGGCTGAACCTGACGGCCGCCAACCACGTGATCCACGTCGACCGCTGGTGGAACCCCGCCGTCGAGGACCAGGCCACCGACCGCGCCTTCCGCATCGGGCAGCGCAGGAACGTGCAGGTCCGCAAGCTGATCTGCGCGGGGACCCTGGAGGAGCGGGTCGACCAGATGATCGAGCGGAAGAAGGCCCTGGCGGAGCGCGTGGTCGGCACCGGCGAGGACTGGCTGACGGACCTGTCCACGGACGAGCTGCGCGAGGTCTTCCGCCTCACCGCGGAGGTGGTGTCGTGATGCCGGTGGGCAGGGACGGCTGGTTCGACGGCGGCGCGCCGATCCGGGTCGAGGGCGGGATCAGGGCGCGCAGCCGGCGCGGGTCCATCGGCTCCACCTGGTGGTCGCGCCGGTTCATCGACCTCCTGGAGCGCGTCTGCGACAAGGGGCGGCTGGCGCGTGGCCGGTCCTACGCCCGCCAGGGCCAGGTCCTGTCCATCGACCTGTCCGCCGGCCTGGTCGAGGCGTCGGTGCAGGGCTCGCGGCCCAGGCCGTACGAGGTGACGATCAGGATCGAGGCGTACGGCGAGGCGCGCTGGACCGCGGTCGAGGAGGCGATCGCGGCGCAGGCCGTCTACCGGGCGAAGCTGCTGGCGGGCGAGATGCCGACGGAGATCGAGGAGCTGTTCGCGGCGGTCGGCCTCGACCTGTTCCCCCGCGACCTCGACATGGACTGCTCGTGCCCCGACTGGGGTTTCCCGTGCAAGCACCTGTCGGCGGTGCTGTACCTGCTGGCCGAGTCGTTCGACGACGACCCGTTCCTGGTGCTGGCCTGGCGCGGACGGACCCGCGCCGAGTTGCTCGGCTCGCTCGCCGACGACCGGCAGGACCCGCTGCGGGTCGAGGACGTGCCGTTCGCCGACCGCCTGGCCGACTTCTACGCCCCGGGGGCCACGGCGCACCGCCCCGAGCGCCGCGCCTCTCCGGCCGCCCCCGACCTGCTGCTGCGCGTCTTCCCGCCGCCGTCGGACCTGTCGCGCCAGCTGACCCCCGCCTACCTGCGCCTGGCCCCCCGCCTGGACCCCTCTCTGGACCTCGACGTCAGCAGTTCATGATCTGGGCCAGGTCGCCGGGCCGGAGCGGGGGCTCGGGGAGCGGGTGGGCGGCCGAGGCCCGCAGGCCGTCGAGGATGAGGGCCAGGTGCCGCCGCCACGCGCCGGGGCTGACCTGCGCGGTGGCCTCGATGGTGCGGGTGAGCGCCCAGGTGACGAAGGCCATGTCCTCGAGGGTGAAGTCGGGACGGAGCGCGCCGCTGCCCTGCGCGCGGGTGACGATCTCGGTCATCAGCCGGTGGCCGCGCAGGTGCCCCTCGGTGGGCACGGCTGGCGGGACGCGGGCGACCAGGTCGTTGTAGCCGCGGTCGGCGGCCAGCAGGCGGCAGATCTGCTCGACGAAGTGGACGAAGCCCTCCCACGGGTCGTCCATGGTCAGGGCGTGCTCGGCGATGCGGGCGACGGTCTCGACCCGGTCGGCGAAGACGGCTTCGACGAGGTCGGCTCTGGTGGGGAAGCGGTTGTAGAGGGTGCCGATGCTCACCCCGGCGCGGCGGGCGACCTCCTCCAGGGCGACGTCCAGCCCGTGTTCGGCGAAGACCTCGCGGGCCGCGCAGACGAGCCGCTCGCGGTTGCGCTGGGCGTCGCGGCGCAGCGGGGTGGATCTGGTCGTCATCCGGTCATTCTAACGAAGTTGACGACGCCCTCAAGTTTCCTTTAACTTGAGGGCGTCCTCAAGTTTTTTGTGGAAGGGAGACTTCATGTCCCGCAAGGTGATCGCGGTGCTCGGCGTCGGGCCGGGGCTCGGCCTGTCCATGGCCCACCGGTTCGGCCGGGAGGGGTTCGTCACCGCCCTGGTGTCGCGCAACGCCGAGCGTCACGAGGGGTACCGGGCGAGCCTGTCGGCCGCCGGGATCGAGTCGAGGGGCTACGTCGCCGACGTCGCCGACGAGGGCGAGCTGCGCGGGGTGCTCGCGCGCATCGCGTCCGATCTGGGAGAGATCGACACCGTCTACTTCGGGCCGGGGAACCTGGAGTCGGGGGCGGGCATCGTCCCCATCACCGAGCTTGACGCGGAGACCGTGCGCGGCCCGTACGAGGCGACACTGATCCCGCCGGTCAACGCCGTCGCGGCGGCGCTCCCGCCGATGCTGGAGCGCGGCGACGGCGCGCTGTTCTTCGCGGGCGGGCTCAGCGGCAAGTACCCGATGCCCCTGCTCGGCAGCCTGGCCCCGGCGACAGCGGCGCTGCGCATGTACGTCCTGACGCTCGCCGCCGCGCTGGAGGGGCGCGGCGTCTACGCGGCGACCCTCACGATCGGCGGGCTCATCGAGCGCGGCGACATCCACCGCTTCGTCCAGGAGCACGCCGCCCGGACCGGCGAAGCGGTGCCCGGAACGCTCGACCCGGACGACATCGCCGACACGGCGTGGAACATGTACGTCGCCCGCGACCGCGCCGAGGCCGAGTTCAACGCGCTGACGCAGCCGGTCTGAGCCCGGCGGTCAGCCGCAGCGGCCCAGGACGGCCGGACCGGCGTCTAGCGGTCTTCGAAGTCGCCTGGCACCATCACGCGGACCCCGTTCGGCACCACGCGCAGCGTGATCGGCGTGAGCAGCCGCACCTCGCCGTCGACGTCGGCGGCCATCGGCGGGTCGGTCTCCAGCAGCATCTCCCGGCCGACCACGAAGGGCCCGCCCGCGAGGCTGCGCCAGCGGCCCGTCGTGGCGCGCACCAGGGTCTCGCCGAGCAGCCGCAGCTTCTTGCCCGAGCCGAGCTGGTAGGCGACGAGCATGCCGTTGTCGATGCTGATGTCGCGCGCCACCTGCCAGCCGCCGTGGAAGCGGCCGTTGGCGATGTTGAGCTGGTGGGTGAGCAGCTCGTGGCGCTGCCCGTCGGCGGTGATGAAGGCGCGGAACGGCCGGTGGTTCGGCAGGACGGTCAGCGCCGTCAGCGGGTAGGCCGGACGGCCGAGAATCCGCTTGAGCCACGGCCTGACCTTGCCTGCCACCTCGACCGAGACGCCGAAGCTGGCCAGGTTGGCGAACGGGCGGTCGTCGGCCATGCCGAGGTCGATGTCGGCCACCTTGCCGGTGTCGAACACCCGGATCGCGCCCGCGAGGTCCAGAGGGAGGCCGAGGCTGCGGGCGAAATTGTTGGTGGTGCCGAGCGGCAGCACGCCGAGCGCCACGTCGCGGTGCGCGACGTGGCGGACGGCCGAGGACAGGGTGCCGTCACCGCCGCCGACGATCAGCAGGTCGGGCCGGGTGTCCAGCGCCTTGTCGAGCATGTCGCGCAGCCGCTTGGGGTTGACCACCGGCAGCTCTGCCAGCGGCTCGAAACCGAGGCCGTGCAGCTGGTCGAGCACCTCGAAGTAGTGCCGGCGGCCACGCCGTGAGCGAGTGTTGATCACCACAGCCACCCGGCGGTCCGTCCGGATCGCCGCGGTGTGTTCGGCTTTGGTGCGCAATTCGCTCATGGCCCCCCATCGTAGGGCCGCCGGGAGGTGCCCCGGCGGCCCGTTACCTCACTTCTTCGGCGGAACCACCTGGACGATGGCGCCCAGATTGCCCGGCAGCGGCGCGAGCAGATTGAACTGGACGCCCAGCGCCTTGCCCTCGTCACCGGGGTTGCCGGTGCCCAGCACGGCCCCGTTGGGCAGCTTCTGGCCGTACAGCTCGGTGGCGGGGCTGCCGTCAGCGGCGTGCACCACGCGGGTGCTGTACTGCTGGTCCCCCTTGGACGGAACGACGGCCGAGGCGTCGAAGTCGCGGTACCCGAGGGCGCCGTTGAGCAACTCCAGGCCCGGGTACCAGGTCTTGGCGTCGGTGAAGTCCTTGACGCCCTTCAGCGCGGGGATGTCCGTGCAGTACTCGCTGAACGGCTCGTCCGGCGCCTCCAGGCACTCCTTGAACGGGTAGGTCTTGCCGAACGAGAAGGCCGCGTTGGACGTCTGCGACCGCCCTTCCAGGTTCTTGCGCAGCGTCGGGTCCTTCTGGGCGGCGGTCCCCGTGCGGCGCAGCGGCTCGTAGTGCGAGTCGACGACCAGCAGGCTGCCCTTGGTCCCGAGGCTCGGCGGGAGCTCGAGGTTGGGGACGAGCGTGTTGTTGGTGAACGTCGAGTCGCGGTACCAGACCAGCAGGCCGGGCGCGTTGTACTTGACCTTCTGCACCTTCCACGCCCCGTCGCGGGAGTAGTTGGTGTCGTAGGCGTACTGCAGGCCCTTGTCGAAGCCGTCGAAGTTGCGCCACTCGGCCAGGTAGAAGCGGGAGATCTCACGGGAGCCGTTGTTGATCGTCCAGCCCTGACCGCTGGTGTTGGTGAACGTGCCGCCGGTGGCCTTCCAGCCGTTGTCGCCGCCCTCGACGTCGTCACTCCACACGGCGGCGCCGCCGTTGGTGAGCTGGAAGTCGTCGGCGTGCCAGCCCCGCGGCGTGGAGGCCGCGTCGGTGTTGTAGGTCAGCCGCAGCTTGACGGACTTACCGGCGAACGGGGTCAGGTTGACGTAGTCGTGCCGCCAGCCGTTGGTGGCGCCGGTGAGGCCGTACTTCTTGTTGCCGAACGTCTTGAGGTTCTTGTTCGGGTCCGGGTAGCTGTCGGGCGTGCTGACCTCGTTGCCGGCCTCGTCGAAGACCTTCTGCTGGGCCCAGGTCTGGCCGCCGTCCGTCGACACCTCGACGAAGCCGTAGTCCCAGTCCTGCTCGATCTCGTAGTTGTTCCACATCCAGAACCGCAGGTCGGTTCCGGCGGGCACGGTCACGTCGCGGGTCAGCTTGACGTCGGCCCACTCCTGGTCGAGCCCGGTCCACCAGGCGTTGGCGCCGCTGTGCGGGTCGATCATCTTCAGCGGAGTGGACGCCAGGTTCACCCGGACGCCGTCCTCGGTGAGCTTGGGCGTGCGCGAGGACTGGCCGACCGTGACCGGCCTGGCGGCGTCGCCGGGGTTGAACACCTTCGGGTTGGCCCAGCCGAGCACCCACTTGTCCCACAGGCCCATGTGGGTCGGCATCGACTGGAAGATCGGGCCGGAGTGGGAGCCGCTGGACATCAGGTCCCAGAAGTCCACCGCGGAGCTGGCCGAGCCCGACGTGTCGTACAGGTCGGGCAGGCCCAGGTCGTGGCCGTACTCGTGGGCGAAGACGCCGACTCCGGCGTCCTCGGGCTGCACGATGTAGTTGGAGATCTTCTTGTCGGTGCCGGGGATCTTGTAGCCGCCCGCGACCGCGCTGGAGTGCGCCCAGATCGCGTACGTGCCCTCGGCGCCGCCGTCCGACGACTTGTCCTTGCCGGCGTGGATCAGGACCAGGTGGTCGATCACGCCGTCGGGCTCGTCGTAGTTGCCGTCGCCGTCGGCGTCGGAGACGTCCTCGACGTCATAGTCGGCCCAGGCGAAGCCGGGCTGGCTCTTGGCCAGGGCGTCGACCGCGTCGATGGCCAGCTGCCCCGCGCCGGTCGGGTTGTCGGGGTGACCGGACATGTCCTGGGGCGCGCCGCCGCAGGCCGCCGCGCCGTACCATGCCTCGGAGTGCGGGGCCTTCACCCAGCCGACGGCCGAGCCGGTGACCGAGTAGGCGCCCTTGGACATCTCCTCGTACATCTTCTTCATCGTGTAGCCGGAGATGTCGATGCCGGGCTTGCCGTCGCGGGGGTCCTTGAGGTCGGGGCGGACCCGCTCGGTGATGCCCTTGTCGGTGTAGAGCATCGTGTTGAAGTGGGAGGTACTGAAGTCCTTCACCCAGAACGAGTTGTTGTCCTGGTGCGGGAGCTTCGCCGGGTCCGGGATGTTGTTGTGCAGCGGGCCGTTCTTGAGCGTGCCCGGCGGCTCGACCACGCAGTCATCGGGGGCGCTGTCGACCGTGCGGAGCCGGTTGAAGTTCGAGAAGTCGTCGTTGGCCTGCTCGTTGAACTCCACCAGAAGGGTCAGCAGCTTGGCGGTCTTCTTCTGCTTGGAGTTCTTGAAGATGAAGTCTGCGGGGTTGCGCCCCGTCCTGATGGCCTCGTTCTCGCGGGCGGCCAGGACGCGGGCGGCGGCCGGGTTGCCGCTGATGAACTTCCTGTCGAGTTTCTCGGCCGGGCTCAGCGAGCGGGCCTTGTTCTTCGACAGCGACGGCTCGTCAGGGTCCTTGTCGACGCGTGGCGGGGCGTAGTTGATGTAGTAATCCGACACGCCCGGCTCGTACGTCGCCGTGGAGGCCCCAGCGGCGGCCTCAGCGGCCGGGACGGTCAGTGCGGCGCCGAGAAGGGCGACCGCCGGAATCGTGGTTAACAGGCGCTTTCTACGTGGCACCAGGAACCCTCTCTGCCCGGGATCGCCGGGCGCATGGCCATAGGGTGTGCAATGCCGGACGCTAGAGGGTGGGTAAAGCCGTCGTAAAGAGCGTTGTTGAAACGTGATCAATTCACGACATTTCAGAACAACAGGACGAAGGCCAGAACACCGCCCAGAATGGCGGCTCCGTAACACAGCATCGCGATGAGCGGGTCGAACCTGGCGATGCCGAGCAGTTCCTCACTGGTGAACCTGATCCGGTGCGCGGCGTGGAAGAGACACAGCACCACGACCGCCAGCAGCGCGGCCCGTACCAGCGGGTTGGCCAGCAGGGCGCGCAGATGCTCGGCGGCGGGCCAGTCGACCAGCCCGAGCGGCATGAGCACCCCGAACAGCAGCACCAGCACCGGCAGCACCAGCGCGGCCACCACCCCGCCGCCGCTGAAGAGCAGCCACAGGTACGGTTCCGGCGTCCGCTTCATGGCTTCCTCAGGATGAAGTAGGCGATCAGCGCGGAGATCACCAGCCAGGCGGAGTGGTTGCCGCCCTGGATCATCCAGGACGGCAGCCGGTAGCCGTCGAGCCTGACCACGGTGGCCTTGGGGGCGAGGTTGAGGAAGGTGACGGCGTGGAAGGCGGTGGCGACCAGCGCCACCACGTTGATCGCGATCATCCAGGGCCGGGCGGCGAGCGCGGCGAAGTCCTGGAGGCGTCCGCTCATGACCGCGTCGACCAGCATCAGCAGGAACACGATCGTCCAGGCCACGAAGACGCTGGTCAGCTCACGCAGCACGAAGACCGTGCAGGCGCGGCTGCGGACGAACCAGAGCGCGTCTCGCGGCGGCCGGTAGGCCTCCGGCGCCCCGGCGGCGTGGTTCGGCGCGCCCCCTCCGCCAGACGTCCCGGCGGTGTCCGGCTCGCCGCCGGGCGTCATCGCCTGCTCCACGGCAGGACCGAGCGGAGGGCCGCGGTCACCTTGTAGCGCTGGATCGCCTCGGCCGGGTCCACGTGCTTGGGGCACACCTTCGTGCACTCGCCGACGAACATGCACCCCCACACCGCCTCGTCCAGGTTGAGCACGTCGAAACGGTCGTCCATGTCGCGGGAGTCCAGGTTGTAACGCTGGGCGAGCGCGATCGCCGCCGGGCCGAGAAAGTCGGGGTCGAGCACGTAGATTGGGCAGGCCGAGTAGCACAGCATGCAGTTGATGCACATGCTGTACTGCTTGTACGCGTCGAGCTGCTCGGGCGTCTGCGTGTACTCGGTGGTCAGCGGCAGCTCCTCGCCCTCCCTGACCAGCCATGGGCGCACCGACGACAGCTTGGCCAGGAAGCCGTCGATGTCCACGACCAGGTCCCTGATCACCGGGAAGCCCTTCAGCGGCTCGATCCTGACCGGCCCGTCGCCGTACTCGGTGAGGAACGTGCCGCAGGTCAGCCTCGGCTCGCCGTTGACGGTCATGCCGCACGAGCCGCAGACGCCCATCCGGCACGACCAGCGGAACGACAGGCTGCCGTCGAGGTGGTCCTTGACGTAGGTGAGGCCGTCGAGCACCGCCCAGTCCCCCATCAGCGGCACGTCGTAGCCCTGGAACACCGGCTCGCTGTCCTGTCCCGGCCGGTAGCGGGCGATCTCCAGCCGGATCGTGCGGGTCTGCGTATCAGTCACGTCCGTACACCCTTTCGCCGGGTGGCCAGCGGGTGATGGTCACCGGCAGCAGGCCGACCGAGGGCGTGCCGTCGGGCGCGCGGTGGACCAGGGAGTGCGCCAGATAGCCGGCGTCGTCCCTGGCCGGATGGTCGGTGCGCTGGTGCGCGCCGCGCGACTCCCGCCTGTTGAGCGCGCAGGCCACGATCGTCTGCGCGACCTCCAGCATGGTGTGCAGTTCCTGAAGGCCGATCAGCTCGGTGTTGAACACCGTGCTGGCGTCGTCGAGCCGCGCCTCCTCTGCTCGTTCGCGCAGGTCGGCGAGCGTGTCGGCGGCCTTGGCCAGGACGTCGCCCGTCCGGTAGATCCCGGCTGCGCCCTCCAGCGTCCGCTGCATGCGCTCGCGCAGGTCGGCGATCCGCTCGCCGTTGCCCCCGCCGCCGTCGCGCGCGCGTTCCAGCCGTCGCCGCTCGTCGTCCCCCTGGCTGCGGACGGCGGGCGGTTCGGCCTCGCGGCGCTCGCGGGCGTACCCGGCGGCGGCGAGGCCGGCCCTCCTGCCGAAGACCAGGATCTCCGGGAGCGAGTTCGAGCCGAGCCTGTTGGCGCCGTTGATGCTGACGCACGCGGTCTCGCCGGCGGCGTACAGGCCGGCGATCGGGGTCGCGCCGTCGAGGTCGGTGTGAACGCCGCCCATCATGTAGTGCACGACGGGACGTACCGGGATGAGGTCGGTGGCGGGGTCGAGGTTCTGGTAGCTCCTGCACAGCTCGCGGACGAACGGGATGCGTATGTCGATCTTGACTTCGCCGAGGTGGCGCAGGTCGAGGTAGACGACCGGGCCGTACGGGGTGTCGGCGGTGCGGCCCTTCTCCTGCTCGTGGACGAACGCCTGCGACAGGCGGTCGCGCGGGCCGAGTTCCATGCTGCGCAGCTTCGGCGTGGGCGTGGGGCTGCCGAGGTCGTAGTCCTGCAGGTAGCGGTAGCCGTCCTTGTTGATCAGCCAGCCGCCTTCGGCACGGGCCGCCTCGGTGATGAGGATGCCGGTGAACGGCAGGCCGGTCGGGTGGTACTGGACGAACTCCATGTCCTTGAGCGGCGCGCCCGCGCGGTAGGCCAGCGCCATGCCGTCGCCCGTCTTGATCGCGGCGTTGGTGGTGAACGGGAAGACCCGGCCGCAGCCGCCGGTGGCCAGGATGACGGTCCTTGCGGCGATGGCCTCGATGCGGCCGGTCCGCAGCTCGACGGCCACCACGCCGTGGACGCGGCCGTCGTCCACGATGAGCTTGGTGACGTACCACTCGTCATATCGGGCTATGTCCGGATATTTGAGGGTTGTTTGGAACAGGGTGTGCAGCAGGTGGAAGCCGGTCTTGTCGGCGGCGTACCAGGTGCGCATCCGCTTCATCCCGCCGAACGGCCGCACCGCGACCCTGCCGTCGGGCTCGCGGCTCCACGGGCAGCCCCAGTGCTCCAGCTGGATCAGCTCGCGCGGCGCCTCGGCCACGAACGCCTCGACCGCGTCCTGGTCGCAGAGCCAGTCGCCGCCGGAGACGGTGTCGTAGCAGTGCTCGTCGAGCGTGTCGCCGTCGGCGATCACCCCGGCGGCGCCGCCTTCGGCGGAGACCGTGTGGCTGCGCATCGGATACACCTTCGACACGACCGCCACCCGCAGCGCCGGGTCGGTCTCGGCGACCGCGACGGCCGCCCGCAGACCCGCCCCTCCTCCCCCGACGATGAGCACGTCGATCATGTGGGTCAGCTCCCGTGGTCCGCTTGCAGCGGGTCCTTCACCCGCTTGCCGTCGTGGCGGATGGCCGACAGATGGATGCTGCCGTCGTGGTACTCGTGCCGGATCCGGCGGCAGCCGCACGCGAAGAACTGGTCCCGGATCACCAGGCCGTAGCCGTCGTCGTCGACGAGGAGCTCGCCACCGGATCTCTTCCCGCACGGGGCCGTCTCGGGAGCGAAAGGAGTCTTCGTACCTGTCATCGCCGATCTCCTTAGATAGGCGAAACGTCACTTCCACCAAAGCACCGTGACCCTGTCCGGGAAAGGGTCAGCCGGCGGATTCCTCGGGCTCCTCCATTGAGGGCCGTTCGTGCGGGTAGTGCAGGTCGAACGCGGGCCGCTCGGAGCGGATGGGCGGGATGGCGGTGAAGTTGTGCCGGGGCGGCGGGCAGGACGTCGCCCACTCCAGCGAGTTGGCGTAGCCCCACGGGTCGTCCAGCGTGACTCGGGGCGCGCGCCTGGCCGTCTTCCAGACGTTGTAGAGGAACGGCAGCGTCGAGGCGCCGAGCAGGAACGCCCCCACGGACGAGATCTCGTTCAGCGTGGTGAAGCCGTCGTTCACGCTGTAGTCGGCGTAGCGGCGGGGCATGCCGAGCACCCCGAGCCAGTGCTGCACCAGGAAGGTGGTGTGGAAGCCGACGAACAGCGTCCAGAAGTGGATCTTGCCGAGCCGGTCGTCGAGCATCCGGCCGGTCATCTTGGGCCACCAGAAGTAGAAGCCGGCGAACATGGCGAACACCACGGTGCCGAACACCACGTAGTGGAAGTGCGCGACCACGAAGTAGGTGTCGCTGAGGTGGAAGTCCAGCGGCGGCGAGGCCAGGATCACCCCCGTCAATCCGCCGAGCAGGAACGTCGCCAGGAAGCCGAGCGCGAACATCATCGGCGTCTCGAAACTCAGGTGGCCTCGCCACATCGTGCCGACCCAGTTGAAGAACTTCACCCCGGTCGGCACGGCGATGAGGAACGTCATGAACGAGAAGAACGGCAGCAGCACCTGCCCGGTCGCGAACATGTGGTGCGCCCACACCGTCATCGACAACCCGGCGATGGCGATGGTCGCGGCGACCAGCCCCAGATACCCGAAGATCGGCTTGCGGCTGAACACCGGGATGACCTCGCTGATGATGCCGAAGAACGGCAGCGCGATGATGTAGACCTCCGGGTGGCCGAAGAACCAGAACAGGTGCTGCCAGATCATCGCGCCGCCGTTGGCGGCGTCGAAGACGTGCGTGCCGAGCTTGCGGTCCGACTCCAGCACGAGCAGCGCGGCGGCCAGCACGGGGAAGGCCATCAGCACCATCATGCTGGTCAGCAGGACGGTCCAGGTGAACAGCGGCAGCCGGAACATGACCATGCCCGGCGCGCGCATGCAGATGATCGTGGTGATGAAGTTGACGGAGCCGAGGATCGTGCCCAGGCCCGACAGCGCCAGCCCCATGATCCACAGGTCGCCGCCGATGCTCGGCGAGTAGGTGGCCGTCGACAGCGGGGTGTAGCCGAACCACCCGAAGTCGGCCGCGCCGCCCGGTGAGACGAACCCGGCGAGCACCATCAGCCCGCCGAACAGGAACAGCCAGTACGCGACCGCGTTCAGCCGCGGGAACGCCACGTCCGGGGCGCCGATCTGCAGCGGCATGACCACGTTGGCGAAGCCGGCGAACAGCGGGGTGGCGAACAGGAGCAGCATGACCGTGCCGTGGACGGTGAACAGCTGGTTGTACTGCTGCTGGCTGACCAGCTGCAGGCCCGGCTGGACCAGCTCGGCCCTGATCATCATGGCCATGAGGCCGGCGACGAGGAAGAACCCGAACGAGGTGATCAGATAGAGGTAGCCGATGACCTTGTGGTCGGTGGTCGACAGCCAGGAGGCGATCACGGTCCCGGTGCGGCGGCGCCTGACCTGTTCGATCGTCGTGTCGCGGACGGTCGTCACGGCTGCTCCCTCCTGTACGGAGAATGCCCTGCCCCGATAACCCCATTGCACGCCAACGACCGCCGACAGGGAAGACGTCGCCCCACATTCACGCACCGTGACCATGGACGGCATGCGCCACGCGCATGGCTGCCATGCGAGATCGTCGCTGGTGGATCACTCCAGCGATTCATACCTTTTCCAGATATGTCACTAGCCATCGGATTACACGCGCCCAACACCTTCGCCGGGGCCGACCGCAAGGGAGCCGCACGGATCGCCGCCCTGGCGGAGGACCTGGGCTACGACTCGCTGTGGACCGCCGACCACGTCGTGCTGCCCGCGCCGCGGATCGCCCCGTCACCACTCGAACCGGACGCGCCGCTGCTCGACGCCGTCGTCTCGCTGGCGTTCCTGACCGCGCACACCGAGCGGATCCTGCTGGCGACCGGCTGCGTGGTGCTGCCGCAGCGCGACCCGCTCGTCCTGGCCAAGCAGCTGGCGAGCGTGGACGTGCTGAGCGGCGGCCGGCTCCTGGTCGGCGTCGTCGCCGGCTACCTGGAGCCCGAGCTGCGGGCGCTGGGCGTCCCCCTGGAGGGCAGGGGCGCGCGCACGGCGGAGTACCTGCGCGCGATGCGCTCCCTGTGGGAGGACGACGCCCCCGCCTGCCACGGCCGCCACGTCGACTTCGAGGGCGTGGACGCCCATCCCCGCCCTGTTCAGCGTCCGGTGCCCGTCGTCATGGGCGGCCACACCCGCGCGGCGCACCGCAGGGCCGCCGAGCTGGCCGACGGATGGTACGGCTGGATGCTGGGCCTGCGGGCCACGGCCGCCCAGCTCGGCTCGCTGCGCCAGGCGGCGGACGGGCGGCCCCTGCACGTCTCGGTCACCCCGGCCCGCCGCCTCGACCGCGACACCGTCCGCGCGTACGCGGACCTCGGCGTGGACCGGCTCGTCGTGACGCCTCCAACCGGGCTCGTGCTCGGTGAGCTGGAGCGATTCGTCCAGGAGAACGCTCCGGGCCGGCTGCTCGGTTGAACCTTTCGCCGGCCGGCGGCATCGTACCCCGCATGATGATGACGAGAATCGCGTTGGTCACGGGCGGTGCGGTGCTGGCGGGGGTGTTGTGCGGGCCGGCGGCGCTCGCGCAGGCGCCGTCGATCCCGAAGGGGTTCCTGCTCTACGAGAAGCAGGCGCGCAAGGACAGCAAGCACTGGTATGTCAGCGAGAACAGCCCCTACGAGGAGGTGTGGAACATCCAGTGCTCCGCCGTCAGGCTGAAGGGCTGGTCCGCCCGGCGTGACGTCGTCTACGACACCGAGATCGGCGGCGGTGAGGAGACCAACCGCGAGCGCGGCGAGCAGGTGTTCGTCTTCCGTGACGCCCAGGGTGCCGGCAAACTGATGGCGCGGTTGGGCAAGCTCCTGGACGCGTGCGGCAAGACCGTCAAGGTGCGCAAGCCGAAGATCGGCGACGAGGCGCTGGGGGCCTCCCGGACGATCAAGGCGACCAAGGCCTCCCCGATCCCCCAGACGCAGAAGTTCGTCGCCGTGCGCAAGGGCGCCGCCGTGGCCCTGTACTGGGACATGCACAACAAGGCCAGGTCGCTCAGGAGCATGGCCCAGCACGAGGCCGACGCGAAGAAGATGGCGGCCAAGCTCTGCGCTGTCGGCGGCTGCTGAACCATCCACATCGCGGACCGGTTCCAGTTCAGGGGGCGGCGTCTTCTATCCTTCGTATCAACCGATCGGAGGAGATTTCGTGACCGCTCAGCGCGAATACGCCGCCCTCGTCCAGCGTGGGCTCTCGCTCGACCTCACCCGGGGCAAGCCGTCACCGCGCCAGCTCGACCTCTCCAACGACATGCTCAAACTGCCGTCCTCGTACCGGGCGGCCGACGGCACCGACGGCCGCAACTACGGCAACCTGCAGGGGCTGGCGGAGCTGCGCGAGCTGTTCGCGCCGCTGCTGCAGGTCCCGGCCGGGCAGCTCGTGGTGGGCGGCAACTCCAGCCTGGCGATGATGCACGACACGATCGTGCACGCGCTGCTGACCAGCGTTCCCGGGGCCGAGCGCCGCTGGGTGGAGGAGCCGGAGATCACGTTCCTGTGCCCTGTGCCCGGCTATGACCGGCATTTCACCATCTGCGAGCGCTTCGGGATCAAGATGGTCCCGGTGCCGATGAACGCCGACGGCCCCGACATGGACGTGGTCGAGCGCCTGGTCGCCGGCGACGCGAGCGTCAAGGGCATGTGGTGCGTGCCGAAGTACAGCAACCCGTCCGGCGTCACCTTCAGCGACGAGACCGTGCGCAGGCTGGCCGCGATGCCGACAGCCGCGCCCGATTTCCGGATCTTCTGGGACAACGCCTACGCCGTCCACCACCTGACCGACACGCCGGCCGAGCTGGCCGACCTGCTGGCGCTCAGCGAGCAGCACGGCAACGCCGACCGCGTCTTCGTCTACGGCTCCACCTCGAAGGTGAGCCTGGCGGGCAGCGGCGTGGCGTTCTTCGGCTCCTCGCCGGCCAACGTCGAGTGGTTCCTGGCCAACACCTCCAAGCAGTCCATCGGCCCCGACAAGCTCAACCAGCTCCGGCACGTGGAGTTCCTGCGCGACGGCGAGGGCGTGGCCGCGCACATGCGGCGGCACGCCGAGCTGATCGGGCCCAAGTTCGAGCTGGTCGACAAGGTGCTGACCGAGCGGATCGGCGACCTCGCCACGTGGAGCAGCCCGAAGGGCGGCTACTTCATCAGCCTGGAGGTGCCGCACGCCGGCGCGGTCGTGGCCAGGGCCAAGGCCGCCGGCATCGCGCTGACCCCGGCCGGCGCCACCCACCCGTACGGCGCCGACCCCGACGACCGCACGATCAGGATCGCCCCCACCTACCCGGAGCTGGGCGAACTGGAGCAGGCCATCGAGGGGCTCGCGGTGTGCGTCCGCCTGGTCGCCGAGGAACAGGGCTGATTCGCTGACCGGTTCACCTCGACCGCCTGAAGCCGAAGATGTACTCGCGCGTCTCGCTCGGATGGAACGAGACGCCGACTCCCGGCTCGAAGGCGACGTTGTCTCGCGGGCAGTAGTAGAGGCCCTCCCACACCGCCAGGGCCTGCTCCCTGGCGGGGGCCTCCGCCACGTCCCGCTTGCGCGCGCCGGTGGCGCCGAGGACGAGCAGCAGCCCGAGGCCCCAGAAGAAACCGGTGAGGCAGAACGGCGCGAGCAGCACCTCGGTCCAGCTCGCGTCCCTGCCCATCGCGATCACCAGCGCGACGACGAGGTGCACGAGCGCGGCGAGCCCGAGCAGGATGTACCCCTGGTTCCTGCTCCACGGCGTGTAGTGCCGGCTGGGGAACGACAGCCAGACCGCGAGCTGGGTGCGGCTCATCACGTGCCTGGACGCCCCCAGCGAAGGCGCGGTGGGCAGGTCGGCGACGTCCCGCTCGCTCGGCAACCTGACGCGCCCGATCCGGTACGTGGTCCCTGCGGCGACTACTCCTGGAACCGAGGCCACCTGGTCAGCCCGTGTGCATACCGGACATGCGACTTCCACCCAGGGCAGTTTGGCCTTAAGCCGCTGTCCGCGCAAACCGTAAGGTGCTTCCTGTGAGACCGATTGACACCCTGGTGAACTCCCTGCCCGACGGCCGGGTCCTCACCGACCCCGATGTGATCGACTCCTACGCGCGTGACCGGACGTTCGTGGAACCCGGCAAGCCGCTGGGCGTCGTGCTCGCCGCCTCCCGTGACGACGTGGTCACCACGCTGAAGTGGGCGACCGAGCACCGGGTGCCCGTGGTGCCGCGCGGAGCGGGCACCGGCCTGGCGGGCGGCGCCACGGCGGGCGACGGCGCCGTCATCCTGTCGCTGGCCAGGATGACCGCGATCAGCGAGATCTCCCCCGCCGACGAGATCGCCGTGGTCGAACCCGGCGTGATCACCGCCGACCTGGACAAGGCCGCCAGGGAGCACGGGCTCATGTACGCGCCCGACCCGTCGTCCTACGAGATCTCCACGATCGGCGGGAACCTGGCGACCAACGCGGGCGGGCTGCGCTGCGTGAAGTACGGCGTGACCCGCGACTCGGCGCTCGGCCTGGAGGTCGTGCTGGCCGACGGGCGGATTCTGAACACCGGCCGGCGCACCATGAAGGGCGTCACCGGCTACGACCTGACCGGCCTGTTCGTCGGGTCCGAGGGCACGCTGGGCGTGATCACGTCCGCCACGGTGCGGCTACGCAGGGCGCCCGCCGTCCCGCCCGCGACGTTCGCCGCCGAGTTCGGCTCGCCGCGCGAGGCGGGCGCGGCCGTGTCGGCGATCATCGCGGCCGGCTGCCAGCCTTCGCTGATGGAGCTGCTCGACCGCGCCACGCTGGAGGCCATCGACGAGTGGCGCAACATCGGCCTGGAGCCCACGACGAAGGCGATGCTGATCGGCCAGTCCGACGCGTCCGACGGGCAGGCGATGGTCGCCCGGATGGAGGAGCTCTGCCTGGAGAACGGCGCGTCGTTCGTGGCCGTGTCGTCCAGCCCGGCGGAGACCGAGGAGCTGATCGGGCTGCGCAGGATGGCGTACCAGGCCAAGGAGCGCCTGGGGGCGTGCCTGGTCGAGGACGTGTGCGTGCCGCGCTCCGTGCTGCCCGACATGATCACCGCGATCGAGACCGCCGCCGCCAAGCACGACGTGCGGATCTGCACGGTCGCGCACGCGGGCGACGGCAACCTGCACCCGGTCTTCATCTTCGAGCACGGCGCGACCGAGCCGCCCGCGAACGTGTGGGCCGCGGCGGACGAGGTGTTCACGCGGGCGCTGGAGATGGGCGGCACGCTGACCGGCGAGCACGGCGTCGGGCTGCTCAAGCGACGGTGGCTCGACCTGGAGTCCGGGCCTCTGACGCGGGAGGTGCAGCAGGGCATCAAGGCCGTGTTCGATCCGCTCGGGCTGCTCAACCCAGGCAAAGCCATCTGAGGGCGTGACATATCCCACTGACGCGTACACATTCTGCGACGAAACGCTGACATATGGCGTCAAAAGATGAAAGATGTATTCGGGTCGGGAAGACGCCTCACTAGTCACGCTGGTAGCGTCTTGCCCCATCTATCGAGTTGATGGGGGTCGATGTGAACGAGTTCCAGCCGTTGGCGGCGGACGACCCGCGACGGCTGGGGGCGTATGACATCGTCGCCCGGCTCGGCGAGGGCGGCCAGGGTGTCGTGTACCTGGGCAGGAGCGAATCAGGCGATCAGGTCGCGGTCAAGCTGTTGCACCACGCCCTCGTGGCCGACACCGACGCCAGGACCAGGTTCCTGCGCGAGGTGGCCGTCGCCCAGCGGGTTGCCAGGTTCTGCACCGCTCCCGTGCTGCACGCCGACCTTGACGGCAGCCGCCCGTACATCGTGAGCGAGTACGTGCCGGGGCCGTCGCTGCGCGAGATGGTCATCAACGAGGGGCCGCGCCGCGGCGCAGCGCTGGAACGGCTCGCGATCAGCACGGCCACCGCCCTCGCGGCCATCCACCGCGCCGGCATCCTGCACCGCGACTTCAAGCCCGCGAACGTGCTCATGGGCCCCGAGGGTCCGGTCGTGATCGACTTCGGCATCGCCCGCGCCCTGGACTCACCCGGGGCCACGGCGACCGGCATGGCCATGGGCACGCCCTCGTACCTGGCTCCCGAGCAGCTCAGCGGCGCGGCCGTGTCCGAGGCGGCCGACGTGTTCGCCTGGGGCGTCACGATGGTCTTCGCGGCCACCGGCAAGCCCGCGTTCGGCGCCGACTCGATCCCCGTCGTGATGAACCGGATCCTGCACGAGCAGCCCGAGCTCGGCGGGATGGAGGGCGCGCTCGCCGAACTGGTGGAGGCGTGCCTGTCCAAGGACCCGGCCCAGCGTCCCCGAGCCGACGAGCTGATCGTCCGGCTGACGGGCCAGCCGGCTCCCACGTCCGCTGTCGAGCCCGTCTCCCAGCCGATCCCGCAGCAGGCCCCCGCTCCCGGGGCGCAGGCGGGCGCCGCCGCGCAGCAGCCCGGCCCCGGCCAGAGCCCCGCGGCGGGAGCGGACGGCTACCCCGGCCCCTGGAGGCGTTCAGGCGGCCCCATGCCCCACACCGGGCAGTTCGGCCACCCCGGCGCCTCGAAGGGGCAGCCCGGCCCCGGCCCCGTGGCCGCGGGACCGGCCGGTCCGCAGCCCGGCACCCCGCCGCAGGCCCAGGGGATGCCCCCACAGGGCGTGCCCCCGCAGGGCGGCCCCGGCACGCCTCCTCAGGCGGGAATGCCTCCGCAGGGTGGTAACCCTCAGGCGGCTGCGGGAATGCCTCCGCACCTCGCCCAGGGAGCACCGGGCGGCCAGGCGCCCGCGGGCCCCGGCGGCCCTCAGGGAGGCCCCGGCGCCATGGGCCCCTCCGGCATGGGCCCTGGTGGCCCGTCGGCCCCGAAGGACGACGCGCCTGCCAAGCAGCGGCGCACGCTGACGTTCGCCCTCTCGGGCGCCGCCGCCGCGGCCCTCCTCGTGGTCGGGGGCGCGGTGGTGGTGAACGCCAACTCCGGCAAGCCGCCGGTGGTATCCGTCGAGAACGCGGCCAACGGCAGCCAGACCGAGGGCCCAGGCGCGGGCCAGCCCGCGGAACCGCCCGCCGACGAGCCCACCCCCGATCCGGCGCAGACCGGGCAGCCCGTCCCGACGCTGGACGTGGAAGAGCCGAAGCCCACCAAGTCCAAGGCCAAGCACACCAAGGACCCGCGCTCGCAGGTGCCCAACCCGGTGACGGTGACCGCGGTGCCCAACCCGGTCACGACGAAGCACTCCGAGCCCTCTTCCTCGCCGACCAAGACCCGCGCGAAGAAGAAGAGGAACACCGGCCTCGTCGATCCGGACGCCGAGCCGACGATCGGCCCCGACACGAACACGGACTTCAGTACGACCGGGGAGGCGGGCAAGCCCAGCACGAAGCCCAGTACCCGGCCTACCGCCAAGCCCACGACGAAGCCCACCGTCAAGCCCACCGTCAAGCCGACGACCAAGCCCTCCTCCAAGCCGAACCCGTACAGCGCGACCACGGTGTGCGGCTCCGGCTACAAGGTGGTCGACTCGCACTCGCTCGGCAGCAGCGCGACGATCTACCTGCTGTACAGCGCGGGCGCGGGCAAGAACTGCGTGGTGACGATGTCGCGGATGGTGTCCTCGGCCAAGATCAAGATGAATGCGATCCTCCAGATCCAGGGCGGGAGCAGCGGGAGCAACCCGGGCAGCTTCGCCGCGTACGCGGGTCCGGTGCGCCTGGCGGGCGCCAAGAAGTGCGTCATCTGGGGCGGCTCCTGGAACAGCCTGTCGTGGAAGTCCGGCTGGAGCCACTGCGGCTGACGAACCCCTTCTCTTGTGACGGCCTTCGCGGCGCGGGCAGGCAGCCCGCCGACCGCGGAGGCCGTCGCCGTTCGCGGCCGAAAGCTCGGCGCCCGGGTCTTCCGCCGGGCGGCCGGGCGGGGTTAGGCTCATTGACGTGATCGTCAAGTCCGAGGTGCTCACCGCGCGGGGGCGGCGCACGCGCGCCGCGCTGGCGCACGCCGGGCGTGAGGCGTTCGAGGAGCACGGGTACGACGCCGTGCGCATCGACGACGTGTGCGCGCGTGCCGGGGTGTCACACGGCACCTTCTACACCTACTTCGACTCCAAGGAGTCGCTGTTCGGCGAGGTGGCCGGGGCGGTGGTGGGCGAGATGTTCGCCGCCAGCGTCGTCGGGCCCGCCGTGTCCGGCGATCCGTACGCGCGGGTGGAGGCCGCGAACCGGCTCTACCTGCGGGCCTGGGCGGCGAACTCGCGCCTGGTGCGGATGCTGGAGCACGCCGCGGTCGGCGACGACCGGTTCGGGCGGCTGCTGCTCGAACTGCGCGAGGTGTTCGTCCGGCGCGGTGCGGACGGCCTGCGCCGGCTGCAGGAGCAGGGCCTGGCCGACCCCACGCTCGACCCCAGGCTCACCGCGATCATGCTGGGCGGCATGGTGGAGCACTTCGCCCACGTCTGGCTGGACCTCGGCGAACGAGCCGACGAGCAGACCGCCGTGGACCATCTGACCCGCCTCTGGGCCCGGGCCATCGGATTGACGCCGCCGTCAACTCCGCAGCAGGAGGACACGTGATGACCAGCCGCACCAGCGCGCTCTGCCCCCGCACGGCTCCGCGGGCGCCCGCCGCCCCCGTCCGTCGCAGGCTCAGGGAGGTGGGCGCGTGATCACGAGTCGGCTCGACTCGGCGTCCGAGGAGTTCCTGGCGCGCAGGGAGGCGATGCTGGGGAAGCTGGCCGAGCTGGACGCGGAGCAGGCCAAGGCCGTCGCCGGAGGCGGCGAGAAGTACGTCAGGCGGCACCGCGAGCGGGGCAAGCTGCTCGCCCGCGAGCGGATCGAGCTGCTCGTCGATCCCGACTCCCCGTTCCTGGAGCTGTCGCCGCTGGCCGCCTGGGGCAGCGACTTCCCCGTCGGGGCGAGCGTCGTCACCGGGATCGGGGTGATCGAGGGCGTCGAGTGCGTGATCACGGCGAGCGACCCGACCGTGAGGGGCGGCGCGTCCAACCCGTGGACGCTCAGGAAGACGCTCAGGGCCTCCGACATCGCCCTCCAGAACCGCCTGCCGTACGTCAACCTGGTGGAGAGCGGGGGCGCGGACCTGCCCACGCAGAAGGAGATCTTCATCCCCGGTGGCCGGATATTTCGTGATCTGACCCGGTTGTCCGCAGCGGGAATCCCGACGATCGCGCTCGTCTTCGGCAACTCCACCGCCGGAGGCGCCTACGTGCCCGGGATGAGCGACTACGTGGTGATGGTGCGGGATCGAGCGAAGGTGTTCCTCGGCGGCCCGCCGCTGGTGAAGATGGCCACCGGCGAGGAGTCCGACGACGAGTCGCTCGGCGGGGCGGCGATGCACGCCCGCGTCAGCGGCCTCGCCGACCACCTCGCCCTGGACGAGTACGACGCGCTGCGGATCGGGCGGCGGATCGTCCGGTCGCTGAACTGGCGGAAGCAGGGCGTCGAGCCCGGCGCCGTCCAGGAGCCCGGATATCCGGCGGAGGAGCTGCTGGGCATCGTCCCGGAAGACCTCAAGATGCCGTTCGACCCCCGCGAGGTGATCGCCCGCATCGTCGACGGGAGCGAGTTCGAGGAGTTCAAGCCCCTGTACGGCGCGTCGCTGGTCACCGGCTGGGCCCGGCTGCACGGCTATCCGGTCGGGATCCTGGCCAACGCCCGCGGCGTCCTGTTCAGCGCGGAATCGCAGAAGGCGACCCAGTTCATCCAGCTCGCGAACCAGTCGCGCACCCCGCTGCTGTTCCTCCAGAACACGACCGGTTACATGGTCGGCAAGGAGTACGAGCAGGGCGGCATCATCAAGCACGGCGCGATGATGATCAACGCGGTGTCCAACTCGACCGTGCCGCACCTGACGGTGGTGATGGGCGCGTCGTACGGAGCGGGCAACTACGGCATGTGCGGACGCGCCTACGACCCGCGCTTCCTGTTCACCTGGCCGAGCGCCAAGTCGGCGGTGATGGGCCCCGCGCAGCTCGCCGGGGTCCTGTCGATCGTCGGCCGCGCCTCCGCCGAGGCCCGCGGCCAGGTCTACGACGAGGCCGCGGACGCGGCGATGCGGGAGCTGGTGGAGGCGCAGATCGAGGCGGAGTCGCTGCCGTTCTTCCTGTCCGGACGCCTCTACGACGACGGCGTGATCGACCCGCGCGACACCCGTACCGTCCTCGGGATGTGCCTGTCGGCGATCAACAGCGCGCCTGTGCCGTCGAGCGCGGGATTCGGGGTGTTCCGACCGTGATCACACGCCTGCTCGTCGCCAACCGGGGCGAGATCGCCCGGCGCGTCTTCCGCACCTGCCGCTCGCTCGGCATCGAGACGGTGGCCGTCTTCTCCGATCCGGACGCGGACGCGCCCCACGTCGCCGAGGCCGACCACGCGGTACGGCTCAGCGGCGCGAAGCCCGCCGAGACGTACCTGGACATCGACCGCATCCTGGACGCCTGCCGGATGACCCGGGCCGACGCCGTGCACCCCGGCTACGGATTCCTGTCCGAGAACGCGGACTTCGCCCGGGCCGTGCTGGAGGCCGGGCTGGTGTGGGTGGGGCCCGCGCCGTCGGCCATCGCGGCGATGGGCTCCAAGATCGAGGCCAAGCGGCTGATGGCCGAGGCGGGCGTGCCCGTCCTCCCCTCGCTCGCCGCCGATTCCCCCGAGTCCTCCGCGTGGGAGTACCCGGTGCTGGTCAAGGCGTCCGCCGGCGGTGGCGGGCGGGGGATGCGGGTGGTGCGCGACGCCGGGGAGCTGGCGCGGGAGGTCGCGTCGGCCGAGCGAGAGTCGCTGGCGGCCTTCGGCGACGGGACCGTGTTCGTGGAGCCGCTGCTGGAGGGCGCCAGGCACGTCGAGGTGCAGGTCCTGGCCGACCAGCACGGGACGGTGTGGGCGCTGGGCGAACGGGAGTGCAGCGTCCAGCGCAGGCACCAGAAGGTCGTCGAGGAGTGCCCGTCGCCCGGGATCGGCCAGGAGATGCGGGAGCGGCTCCAGGACGCCGCGGTCAGGGCCGCCAGGAAGATCGGGTACGTGGGGGCCGGGACCGTGGAGTTCCTGGTCAAGGGCGATCGGGTGGCCTTCCTGGAGATGAACACCCGGCTCCAGGTCGAGCACCCGGTCACCGAGCTGGTCTACGGGGTCGATCTGGTCCGGTTGCAGCTGGAGGTCGCGGAGGGGCGGGCGCTGCCGGGCCGGGTGCCCGAGCCGTCCGGGCACGCGGTCGAGGTCCGCCTGTACGCCGAGGACGGCCGGTACCTGCCGCAGACGGGGGTGCTGCGGCTGTTCGAGGTGCCCGGGGAGGTCCGGGTGGACGCGGGGGTGGAGTCCGGGTCGGTGGTCTCGCCGTACTACGACGCGATGCTGGCCAAGATCATCGCGTACGGGGAGACCCGGGCGGAGGCCCTGCGGAAGCTGGTCACGTCGCTGCGGCGGGCGCGACTGCACGGGCTCACCACCAATCGCGACCTGCTGCTCGGCATCCTGACGCATCGCGAGTTCCAGCTCGGCGAGACCCACACCGGCTTCCTCGACCAGCACGACCTGAACGGCGCCCGCCCCGGCGAGCCGCCCGCGGTGAGCGGCGGCGTCGGCGAGCCGTCCGCGGTGGAGGGCGCTGCCGGTGAGCCGTCCGCGCTGGGCGGGGAGCGTGGTGGCGGGCTGTCCGTGCTGGCCGCCGCGCTCGCCGAGGCCGCCGCCAGCAGGGCGGACGCCAGGGTGCTGAGGAGCCTGCCCGGCGGGTGGCGCAATGTGCGGTCGCAGCCTCGGCTGGCCCGGTACGAAGAGGCCGAGGTCGTCTACCAGCCCCTCCCTGCGGGCGTCGCAGTGATCCGTGCGGAACCGTCCAGAGTCGTCCTGGAACGCGATGGGGTGCGGCACACGTTCGAGATCGCCCACTACGAGCGGAAGATCTGCGTGGACTCCCCGCTCGGCTCCGTGGAGCTGACCCCGGTGCCGAGGCTGCCGGAGCCGGTCGAGCACGTCGCGCCCGGCTCCCTGCTCGCGCCCATGCCGGGTAGCGTGCTGCGGGTCGAGGTCCAGCAGGGTGACCGCGTGGCGAAGGGGCAGGCGGTCGTGGTGCTGGAGGCGATGAAGATGGAGCATCAGATCACCGCGCCCGCCGACGGCGTCGTCTCCGCCGTGCACGTCGAGAAGGGGCGGCAGGTCGAGGCGGGAGCCGTGCTGGCGATCATCCAGGAAGGGAACCCATGACGCGTCTGGTCCACAAGCAGCTCGCGGACGGCATCGCGACGATCACGCTGGACTCGCCGCCGAACCGCAACGCGCTGTCGGTACGCCTGCTCGGCGACCTGGAGGAGCGGCTGAAGTGGGCGCTGGCCGAGCCCGAGGTCCGGGTCGTCGTGCTGACCGGCACCGGCCGCGTGTTCTGCTCGGGCGCCGACCTGAAGGAGCAGCGGGCCGAACCGTCCGCGACATCCGCGGGCGCGCCGGTGACCGCGTCCTTCCCGGAGATCCTCGCGCTGATCTGGGAGAGCCCGAAGCCGGTCATCTGCCGCCTGAACGGCACCGCCCGCGCGGGCGGGCTGGGGCTGGTCGCGGCGTGCGACTTCGCGATCGCACCGCTGGATTCGTCCTTCGCCTTCACGGAGGTGCGGCTGGGGGTCGTGCCCGCGATGATCTCGGTGCCGGTGCTCAGGAGGCTGGACCCGCGCGCCGCGGCCGAGTACTTCCTGACCGGCGAGGTGTTCGACGCGGCCAGGGCCGTGGAGATCGGCCTGCTGACGCGGGCCGTCCCGCAGGAGGAACTGGACGCGACGGTCGCGCACTACGCCGGGATGCTCACCAAGGGCGGGCCCGAGGCGCTGGCCATCACGAAACAGCTGGTCAGGGAGGTTCCCGCGATGTCCTTCGAGGAGGGCCTGCAGCGGATGACCGAGCTGTCGGCGCAGCGCTTCACGTCCGAGGAAGGACAAGAAGGCATCGCCGCCTTCATGGAGAAGCGTCCGCCGAGGTGGGTCCCGACGAGCTGAGGAGCCGGCATGTGCACGCACCTGGAGGGCCTGGCATGACGCTGCGCGTCGCCAACTGCAGCGGCTTCTACGGCGACCGTCTGTCGGCGGCCCGGGAGATGGTCGAGGGCGGCCCCATCGACGTGCTCACCGGCGACTGGCTGGCCGAGCTGACCATGCTCATCCTCGCGGGGAACCGCCTCAAGGGCCGCCCCGGTTACGCGCCCACCTTTCTCAGGCAGCTTGAGGACGTCCTCGGGCTCTGCCTGGAAAGAGGCGTGAAGATCGTGGCGAACGCGGGCGGGCTGGATCCGGCCGGGTGCGCAGAAGCCGTCCACGACCTCGCCGCCAGGCTCGGCCTCTCGCCCGACGTCGCGCATGTCACCGGCGACGACCTCACCGCCCGCGACCTCGAGCACGTCAACGCCGACACCGGCGAGAGACTGACCGCCAAGCCGCTTACCGCCAACGCCTACCTCGGCGGACGCCCCATAGCGACGGCCCTCACGGCGGGCGCCGACATCGTCGTGACCGGCCGCGTCACGGACGCCGCCCTCGTCACCGGCCCCGGCATCTGGCGCTACGGCTGGCAGCCCGCCGACCTGGACCAGCTCGCGGGGTCGGTGGTGGCGGGCCACGTCATCGAGTGCGGCTGCCAGGCGACGGGCGGCAACTACGCCTTCTTCCAGGACGTCCCGGACCTGGCCCACTGCGGCTTCCCCATCGCCGAGCTGCACGCCGACGGCTCCGCGGTGATCACCAAGCATCCCGGCACCGGCGGACGGGTCTCGATCGGCACCGTGACCGCCCAGCTCGTCTACGAGATCGCCGGGCCCCGCTACCTCGGCCCCGACGTGGTGGCCCGCTTCGACACGATCACCCTCATGGACGACGGCCCCGACCGTGTCAGGATCTCCGGCGTGCGGGGCGAACCGCCGCCCGACACCCTCAAGGTCGCGGTCAACTACCTGGGCGGCTACCGCAACACCATGACCCTCGTCCTGACGGGCCTGGACATTCCCGCCAAAGCCCGCCTGGCGGAGGCCGCGATCTGGGCCAGAATCCCCCGCGACACCTTCGCCCAGACGGACGTCACCCTCACCCCGTCGGGCCTTCTCCGGATCACCGTCATGGACCCGGACCGGCGCACCGCAGGCAGGGCCTTCTCCTCGGCCGTGGTCGAAACGGGTCTGGCCAGCTATCCGGGCTTCCACGGCCTCACCCCGCCGGGCGACGCCAGCCCGTACGGGATCTACTGGCCCTCCCTCGTCCCGGCGTCCGACGTGCACCCGCAGGTCTTCCTGAACGGCGTCCCCGTGCCCGACGACCCCACCGCCAGTCCGCCCGTCACCGCATCCGCCGACCTCGTCCCGCCCCCGGCGAACGCCGGCGGCGCCTCCGCTCCCCCGCCGCCGGACCGTGACGCCGCGCCCGCCCCCGGTGACGGGCCAACCGTCCGCGTCCCTCTGGGACGCATCGTGGGCGCCCGCTCGGGCGACAAGGGCGGCAACGCGAACCTCGGCGTCTGGGTCGCCACAGCGGAGCAGTACGCCTGGCTGGCGACCTACCTCACGCCGAACCGCCTCAAGGCCCTCCTCCCCGACCTGGCCCCGCATCGCGTCGACCGCTACGACCTGCCCAACCTCCGCGCGCTGAACTTCGTGATCCACGGCCTCCTCGGCCGCGGCGTAGCGGCCAGCCCACGCCTGGACCCCCAGGCCAAGGCCCTGGGCGAGGAACTCCGCGCCCAACTCGTGGACACCCCGGCCACCCTCCTGCCGTAGCCCGCCGGTCTGATCGAAGGCCGGCGGCCCCTGCGACCCACCGCCGTCAACGAGGCCGGCACGCCGGACGATCCGGCGCGGCCTCAGGTCGCGGGATCTCCAGAGGCGGCGGGTTACCGGGCGCGGGCGGCGAGGAGGCCGGCACCGAGCAGTCCTGCGTGGACACCGAGGGACGAGGCGCGGACGCCGGGAGGGTGGCGGAAGGCGAGGCGGGACGCGAGCCGCTCCCGAAGCGGGACGAGGAGCGTGTCGCCCGCGAGCGAGAGCCCGCCGCCGACGACGACGAGCGCCGGGTCGAGCAGGAGCGTGTAGGTGGCCAGGGCGGCCGCCAGCGCCTCCACGGCCTCGTCCCACACGGACGTGGCCTGCGTGTCACCTGCCTCCACCCGGCGGACGACCGCCGCGGCCGAGGACTCCCCGCAACGGGAGGCGATCGCCGAGGCGGAGGCGTACGCGCCGAGACAGCCGCGCTGCCCGCACCCGCAGGGCAGGCCGTCCGGCCAGACCGGAATGTGCCCGATCTGCCCCGCCCAGCCGGACGCGCCACCGTACAGAGAGCCGGAGAGGACGATCGCGCCCGCGATGCCGGTGCCTATGGGGAGGTAGAGGACGTGTCCTCCACCCTCGCACTCACGTCCAGCGCCCCCGCCCTCAGGCTGGTCACCCTCGCGCTCACGTCCAGCGCCTTCGGCTTCGCGCTCGGCAGCACCGGCGAACGCGAGTTCGGCTTCTCCGGCCGAGCGGACATCGTGGCCGAGCGCCAGCGGCAGGTCTCCCCCGCTGAAGGCTTCGGCGGGGACGTCGCGCCAGCCGAAGGCGGCGGAGAAGATCGCGTGCGTCGGCGTGACCAGCCCGGGAACGGCCAGCCCGACCGCTACGGGAGTGAGGAGGCCCGCCGCGTGGGGCCGGGGCCGGGAGAGGTCGGCGATGAAGGACGAGATGGCGGCGATCACCCGATCCGGCCCCTCGGCGCGAGGGGTGGGGCGGCGTTCGGAGTAGAGGATGGTGCCGTCTGACGTGACGAGCCCGCCTTTGATGCTCGTCCCACCGACATCAACCGCCACAAAGCACTCCATCCTCCTATACTCCCCCAGATCCGACAGCAGGAGACCGTCGCTGCGACACCAGCGGCCGACATCCGACGACTCCGGCTGCCGGGCGCGACGCCCAGCGCCGCCCCGCGCACTGCTCGTCGGCGCGCCGCCATCCGGCAGGTCCGGCGACCCCACGCCGCCCTCCGGCAGTCCCGGGAACCCCACGCCGCCCTCCGGCAGTCCCGGCGACCCACCCCGCCATCCGGCGCTTCCGGGCGGAAATTCGGTTGGGCGCGTGGGGGTGCTGCCTGGATGATGTCCGGCATGGAGCCGCGCCGTCTCACCCTGGACGATCTCGATGCCTGCACGAAGCTCGCCGAGGACCGCCAGTGGCCGCCCGAGCGGCACAAGTGGACGCTGCTGTTCGAGGTCGGCGAGGTGTACGGCGTCGACGCGGCCGACGGCGACGGGCTGGCCGCGACGAACGTCCTGACCCGGTACGGCGACGACCACGCCGTGGTCAGCATGGTCCTCACCGCCTCCCGGTACGGCAGGCAGGGGCTGGCGCGCGGGCTCATGGAGCACGTGCTCGACCAGGCGTCCGGCCGTGTCGTGTCGCTGCACGCCACCGAGAACGGCCGCCCGCTCTACGAGCGGCTCGGCTTCCGGACGGTGGGACGGGTCGCCAAGCACACCGGCGTCTTCGAGGGCCGTCCTTCCGGCAGCACGCGCCCGGCCACCGTCGAGGACCTCGACGCCGTCCTCGCCCTGGACGCCGAGGTGTTCGACACCGACAGGTCGGCGCTGCTGCGGCGGATGTTCTCCTTCGGCGAGCGGGTGCGCGTCGCCGAGGGCGGGTTCGGGCACTGCTGGCGCAACGACGGCAACGTAGTGATCGGCCCGGTGGTGGCGCAGGACGAGCGGACCGCCAGGGCGCTCATCGGGGACCTGGCTCTGGACGTCGGCGGCGAGGTCCGCCTGGACCTGGACCTGGCGAAGGAGAGCCTGGTCGGCTGGGCGGGCGAGCACGGTATCGGCGCCCCGTGGCCGGTCTCGCTGATGGTCCGCGACGGCGAACTGCCCGGCGACCGCACCCGGCAGTTCCTGCCGTTCATGCAGGCCCTTGGATGATCACTGAACGGCGCAGCAACTCCCAGGGGCCCGGGTTCACCTGACGAGCGTGGGGCTGCCTCAAGCGGTTCCCCGATTGATCTCGTGAGCGTGGGGCCGCGCGGGTCCGCCTCAAGCGGTTGACCTGGTGAGCGGGCTCTCGTAGGGTCACCGCCAGAATGTCGTTCGGTCGAGGAGCGGCCATGACCTCAACGCACATCGACGTCAGCACCGTCGACCTCGACGCGCTCGGCGCCTGGATGGACGCCCAGGGCCTGCCAGGAGGCCCCGTCACCGGCGTCGCCCCGGTCCCCGGCGGCACCCAGAACGTCATGGTGAGGTTCGAGCGCGGCGGCGTCCCGTACATCCTGCGCAGGCCGCCGCTGCACGCGCGGCAGCAGAGCAACGAGGTGCTGCGCCGCGAGGCGCGGCTGCTCGCGGCGTTGCGCGACACGCCGGTGCCCGTCCCGAGGCTGGTGGCGGCGCAGACGGCCGAGGAACCGGTGTTCTACCTGATGGAGCCCGTCGACGGGTTCAACCCCTCGACCGGGCTGCCCGAGCCGCACGCGTCCGACCCGGCCATCCAGCACCGCATGGGGCTGGAGGCGGCCGCCGCGCTGGCCCAGCTGGGACGGGTCGCGCCCGAAACGCTGCCCGGCTTCGGCCGTCCGGAGGGCTTCCTGGAGCGGCAGGTGCCGCGCTGGCTGCGGGAGCTCGACTCGTACGGGCGGCTCGACGGCTACCCGGGCCCGGACATCCCGCACCTGGACGACACGGCCGCCTGGCTGGAGCGGAACCGTCCAGGGAGCTTCACGCCGGGCGTCATGCACGGCGACTACCACTTCGCGAACCTGATGTTCGCCCACGACGGTCCGAGGGTGGCGGCGATCGTCGACTGGGAGATGTGCACGATCGGCGACCCGCTGCTGGACCTGGGCTGGCTCCTGGCCACCTGGCCGTCGAACGCCGAGCACGTGCCGGGGCTGCCGTCGCCGGCGGAGCTGGTCGCCTACTACGCGGCGCTGTCGGAGCGCGACCTGTCGGCGGTCGACTGGTACGCCGTGCTGGCCTGTTTCAAGCTCGGCATCGTGCTGGAGGGCACGCACGCGCGGGCCTGCGCGGGCAAGGCCCCCAAGGAGATCGGCGACGTCCTGCACGCCACCACCCTGACCCTCTTCGCCAGAGCGCACGAGATCACGCACGGGCGCCTCGAACATCCCTGACGCACTCCCCGGCTGCCGGGTACGCCATATCCCCCAATGCGCCATTTTTCAGAAAACGATCACACAAATCCCTTCGAGACGTACAATTGCGCGCAATTGCAGCCCAATGTTCGGGGAAGGATCGTCATGCGCATGCGGTTCCTCGGCTCCACGTCTGAGGCGGGCGCCTGCCCCACCCTGTACGAGACCGACCGCGGCACCATCGTCGTGCAGGGTCTCCAGGTCACCGACCCCGAGGCGCTCGCGGACCTCCGGGACGTCCTCGACGGCGAGGCGGCGGTCGAGGTCCCCCGCGAGCTCATCACCGAGATCGCCCGCCGGGTCCTGCTGGACGCCCAGTAAGCGCTTTCTCCGCGCCGGGCCCGCCACCTACCGCGATCAATTGATCACGATTGCGTGACTGGGCCTGGCATGATCCTCTCCAGCGGGTCTAGCCTCTTTCGGCGTGACGTCCTTTCAGCAGGCGCGCATCGACCTCGGCAGCCAGTTACGCCAGTTGCGCGAGGCCGCCCACCTGTCCGGCAAGGAGCTGGCCGAACGACTGCACTGGCAGCCGTCCAAGGTCTCGCGCCTGGAGAACGCCAGGCAGACGGCCACCGAGGACGACGTCGTGGTGTGGGCGCAGGCCGTCCAGGCCGCTCCGGAGACGACGGACGAGCTGATCAGTCAGGCGATCACGCTGCTGGAGCGGCACGACGACTGGAAGCAGCGGCACCGCAGCGGCCTGGCCGCGCTCCAGGAGGACATCCGCGACCTGGAGGCCCGCACGAAGCTGTTCCGCGTGTTCGAGCCGGGCATCGTGGTGGGGCTGCTGCAGACGACCGAGTACGCGCGGCACGTGTTCCGCAAGGTCAAGCGGCTCTACAGCGCGGCCGACCAGATCGACGCGGCCGTCCGGGTGCGGATGCAGCGCCAGGAGATCCTCTACGACCGCAGCCGCACGTTCCGGTTCGTCGTGTTCGAGTCGGCGCTGCACACCCGGCTCGCGCCCGCCGACGTCATGCGCGGCCAGCTCGACCGGCTGCTCGCCGTCAGCACGCTGCCGAACGTGGAGTTCGGCGTGATCCCGTTCGACGCCGAGCTGCCGTCGTCGCCGATCAACGGGTTCTGGATCTACAACGACGCCATGGTCGGCGTGGCCACCATGACGAAGGACCTGGTCCTGCGCGATCCGGACGACGTCGCGCTCTACGTGCGCGCGTTCGACGACTACGCCAAGGTCGCGGCGTTCGACGAAGCCGGACGAGATGTCATCATCCGTATACTTCACGGCCACGGACGACAACCCTCACATTAATCCCCGCAATTGCTTGCCGCCCGCCCCAAGATCGTGCAATTCTGTCGCGAGACGTTGCGGAGGTGACGCATGATGCTGGATACGGCGCTCTGCCTCAAGCAGTTCGCATGGCACGCAGGTCGTCACGCTGACCTGTCGGTTCAGAGTCTGGCCCTGGCCTCAGACCCGGCCTACGTGGCGGTCCGCAACCGGTTTTCGGCCACACTGGCGGAGACGGTGACGTGCTCCGAAGAGGGGGCGTTCGTCACGTCCTGGGGCTATCGGCTCGGCAGCACCGACGACGTCGAGGCCGCCGCCGCCCGCCTCGCCTTCCTCCTCGCCGCGCTGCCCGCCTGACCCCGCGCACGCCCACCCGGCCCTCGGCTTGACGGACGGGTTCGCGCCTCAGGAGAAGGCGGTGACCGGGACTCCCGCCTCCTGGGCCGCGGCGGTTCTGGCGTGGGTGAGCAGGCGGCCGCGGGTCAGCACGTTGGGGTGCAGGGTGTAGCGGATGATCAGGCCGTCGAGCATGGCGTCGATGCGCTCCGCCGAGCCGGGCGGGTCCTCGCAGGTGAACTCCCCCGCTTCGGCGCCCGAGGCGAGGACCTGCGCCAGCGCCTCCAGCCAGGCCGTCTCCAGCTCCAGCATGATCGCGTTCACCGCCGGTTCGCGCAGCGCGGTGTTCCAGGCGTCGATCCACAGCAGCCAGCTCTGGTCGGAGCGCGACTCGGGGATGTAGTAGCGCAGCACCCGGTCCAGCCGCTCGACCGCCGTGCCGGGGCCGCCGGCCAGCTCGGCGAGCCGGGCGCTCTCGATGTCGAGAGTGGCCTTCAGCATGGCGACGATGAGCTCGTCCTTCGTCGCGAAGTGGTAGTGGATCAGCCCGCCGCTGACGTTGATCGACTTGGCGATGTCGGCGATCCGGGTGTGGGCCAGGCCCTTCTCCAGCACTACCTTGCGGGTGGCTTCGAGCAGTTCGGCTCTGCGCTGGTCTGCCTGCTCGGCCCTGGTCCTACTCGACACCGCCCAAGCTTATCCGCCTTCAGCAGCCCGCCTTGTAGAGGACCTGCTGAATCTCCGGGCTGTCCACGTTGTCCCTGGTGACGATCGTGGCGTCCGTCGGGATCGAGGGGGTGACCTGCCGGCCCTTGACGGCCGCCACCGCCTGCTCGACGCCCTTGGCGCCGATGTCACCGGGGCGCTGGGCGATCAGCGCCTGGACGACGCCGTCCTTGAGCTGCTTGACCTGGGCCGGGCCCGCGTCGAAGCCGACCATCTTGACCTGGCCCAGCTTGCCCGCCTGCTGCAGCGCCGAGCCGGCGCCGGTGGCCGAGTTGAGGTTGGTGGCGAAGACTCCGGCGAGGTCCGGGTCCTTGGCCAGGGCCGCATTGACGATCTTGCTGGCTTCTCCGACGTCGTTGTGCGAGTACTGGACGCCGAGGTACGAGATGTTCGGGTGGCCGGCCTTGATCTCCTGCTCGAAGCCCTTGATGCGGGCGTCCACCGTGCTGACGCCGGGGTCCGTCGAGATGACCAGGGCCTTGCCCTTGTCGCCGATCTGCTCGGCCAGGGCCTTGGCCGCCGCCGCGCCGCCCTTGAGGTTGTCGGTGCTGATCCGGGACAGGCCGATGCTCTGGTCCTCGACCACCGTGTCCACCAGGATGATCTTGATGCCCTGCTGCTTGGCCTGCGTCAGCGGGGCGATCATGGCCTTGACGTCCGTCGGGGCGATGAGCAACGCGTCGGGCTTGCCTGCGACGACCGAGTTGACGATCGGCGTCTGCAGCGTCGGGTCGAACTTCTGCGGCCCCTGGACGTCGAGCTGCACCCCCAGCTCCTTGGCCTTCGCCTTCGCGCCGCAGGCCATGGTCTCGTAGAACTCCTCACCCGCCAGGCCCTGGACGAGCGCGACCCTGGTCTGGCCACCGCCCCCTCCCCCCGACGCCTGGCCGCAGGCGGCGACCGTCAGCAGCAGCGTTCCCAGTGCCAGTGCCTTGCGCATGGTGCCTCCTCAAGTGTCGCGTCTGCCACGCTGCCGCTGGTCGGCGTAGACGGCGGCGACGAGCACGGCGCCCACCACCACCTGCTGCCAGAACGGCCGCACGCCGAGGATCTGGAACCCGTTCTGCAGCACGACCGGGATGAACACCCCGATGACGGTCCCGACGACGGTGCCGACACCGCCGAACAGGGACGTGCCGCCGATCACCACCGCCGCGATGGCCTGCAGGTTGTCGGTCGAGTGCGCGGACACGCCGGTGATGCCGTACTTGGCCAGCGACAGGTATCCGGCGAGCCCCGCGAGCAGCCCCGCCAGCCCGTACACCCTGACCAGGTGCCGGTTGACGGCGACACCGCCGCGGCGGGCCGCCTCGGCGTTCGACCCGATCGCGTACGTGTGGCGGCCGAAGCGGGTCGCCGCCAGCACGGCGCCGAGCACGGCGACGATGGCCGCGCAGATCCACACGATGAGCGGCACGCCGAGCGCGCGCGCCAGTCCCAGGCCCAGGTTGAGCTCGGTGGGCGCGCGCAGGTCGACGCCGCCGGTCAGCAGCAGCGCGCCGCCGAGTGACATGCCGAGCGTGCCCAGCGTCACGATCAGCGCCGGAATGCGCCCCAGGGCGACCAGCGTGCCGTTGACGACACCCCAGGCCAGCCCGGCGAGGACGGCGACGGCCGCGCCGAGCGGCAGCGAGCCGGTGGCGTCCATGGTCCTGGCGGCGGCCACGGCGGAGAACACCAGCACGCCGCCGACCGACAGGTCGATGCCGGCCGTGATGATCACGTACGTCATGCCGGTGGCGAGCAGCAGCAGGATGGCCGCGTCGCTGACCAGGTTCAGCAGGTTGAAGGGGGTCGCGAAGCTGCCGGGCCGTAACGCCGAGAACGCCGCCAGCAGGGCCGCGAGGACGACGGCGATCCAGAACACCTGCGCCCCAGCCAGCCGCCTCACTCGCCGCTCCCCTGCGCTCCCGCCCCGGACTCCCCGGGCGGCCGTTCCGGTAGGCCGGGTTCCGGGTCGGCCTGCGTACGGATCTCGGGCGGCCGTTCCGGTGGGCCGGGTTCGGGGTCGGCCTGCGTGCGGATCTCGGGCGGCCGTTCCGGTAGGCCGGGTTGCTGTTCGAGTGCGCCGGTCATGGCTCCGACCAGGTCCTCCATCGAGGCGGTCGCGGTGGCGAAGCGTGCCACCCGGCGGCCCAGGCGCAGCACCTCGACACGGTCCGAGACCGCTTTCACGTCCTGCATGTTGTGGCTGACCAGGACCACGGCGACGCCGGAGTCCCGCACGACGCGGATGAGGTCGAGGACCCGCTGGGTCTGCACCACGCCGAGCGCGGCGGTCGGCTCGTCCATGAAGACGACGCGGCGGGCCCAGGTGACCGCGCGGGCGACCGCGACCCCCTGCCGCTGACCGCCCGACAGCGCCGACACCGGCGCCGTCTGCGACTTCAGCCGGACGCCGAGCCGCTCGCACGCCTCGCGCGTGCGGCGGCGCATGGTCGCGTTGTCGAGCAGCCCGAGCAGCCCGAGCAGCCCTGGCAGGCCGGGCCTGAGCAACTCCCTGCCGAGGAAGAAGTTGGCGGCGGGGGTCAGGTGCGGGCACAGGGCGAGGTCCTGGTAGACGGTCTCGATCCCGGCGTTCCTGGCCTCCTCGACCGAGCCGAACGCGATCGGCCGGCCGTCGATCGCGAGCTGCCCGCCGTCGGGCCGCTCGACGCCTGAGAGGATCTTCGCCAGCGTGGACTTGCCCGCGCCGTTGTCGCCGATCAGGGCGACCACCTCGCCGGGCGGCAGCGTGAAGTCCGCGCCGCGCAGCGCCTCGACGTGGCCGTAGTTCTTGACGATTCCGCGGGCTTCGAGCAGCGGTGCGCCCATAGACCCATCAAGAGCGGGGCTGACATCGTTGTCAACCCCGCGATCTAGCCGGCCGAGCAGTCGTAGAGGCCGTCCTGGCCGTCCACGGCCTTGCAGTTGGCCTGAACCCAGGCCGTGACCTCGGTGTTTCCTCTGCCCGGCCCGCCCCTGCCGGCGCCCGGCAGGACGTAGCGGAGGCTGCCGGACGCGACAAGCTTCTTCAGCCGGTCCACGGTCATGGCGGGGTCGCCGCCGGTGAAGCCGCCCATGGCGATGACGGGTTCGCCGGTGGACAGGATGATCGACGACGCTTCCTGGGCGCTGCTCACCGCGACGAGCCAGGTGGCCTTGCCCTGGTTGGCCGTCAGGTAGGAGACGAGCGCGTCGCTGACCCGCCGTCCGGGGCCGCCGCCCATGGGGAACGAACGGCGGTCCTGTCCGGGAGGCCGGCCCAGGGCGCCGGGTCGCTCGTCGCCCATGGGCGGGAGTCCGGCCTGTGCCGGACGCATCTGGCCGCCCGGCCCGGACCCCATCCGTCCCGTGACCGGGCCGGCGGTCGGGTTGGCGCCGTTGACCTGCGACTGGAGCGGCGTGACCGCGTACGCGGCGGGCCCGGCGAGGGCGGCGAACACCGTGGCGACCAGGGCCGCCGTGGCGATCCTGACGGCGACGTCCGTCCGCAGCCTGGCCAGCAGCAGCCCTGCCGCCGCCAGCGCCGTCGCCGCGAGCACCGCCCACGCCAGCCACGGCACGAACTCGGGCGTCCGGCGCAGCACCGCGAACGACCACCCGCCGGTGACCGCGACCCCCAGCGGCAGCGCCCATGCCCAGGCCCGCGACCGGCGGTACAGCTGCCACATGAGCACGCCGCCCATCCCGGTCACGGCCGCGACCGCCGGGGTCATGGCGGTCGTGTAGTACGGGTGGAAGGTGCCGCTGGAGAAGCTGAAGACGACGACGTGCACGACCAGCCACCCGCCCCACACCAGCCACGCCCCACCGGGCACGCTCGCCGGGCCCCTCCCCAGGCGCGGCAGCAGCAGGGCGAGCACCAGCGCCAGCGCGCAGAACGGCAGCAGCCAGGAGATCTGACCCGCCATCGTGTCGTTGAACAGCCGCCCCGCGCCCGACTCGCCGCCGAACGAGGCGCCGCCACCACCACCGGGGCCGCCGCCCTGGCCGAAGATCCGGCCGAGGCCGTTGTAGCCGATGACCAGGTCCCGGACGGAGTTGTCGGTGGAACCGCCGACGTACGGGCGGGAGTCCGCGGGCCAGAGGTCCACGGCCACCATCCACCAGGCGCTCGACACCGCCATCACGACGCCCGCCGCCACCAGGTGCGCCAGCCGCCTCCCCAGGGGGTGCCGGGCGCAGAACAGGTAGGCGACGGCGAAGGCGGGCACGACCAGGTACGCCTGGAGCATCTTGGCGTTGAAGGCCAGGCCCACGAACAGCGCGCACCACAGCAGCGCGCGCAGCCGCCCGGTGAGCAGCGACTCCAGGCAGAACCAGGCGGCCAGGGTCAGCAGCAGGACGAGGATCGGGTCGGGGTTGTTGTCGCGGTTGATCGCCACGGTGATCGGCGTCAGCGTCATCACCACGGCCGCGACCAGCGCGGCGGCGTGCGCCCGCGCTACCGTCCCGTTGACGGTCCGGGTGCCCGCCTCCGGGAAGGTCCGTGGTCCCGTCCCCCGGGAGGCGGCAGGACGCTCCATGGCGCGGCGGACGGCGGAGAAGACCAGCGCCACGGCGGCCACGCCGGCGAGGGCCTGCGGGAGCAGCATGCTCCACGTCCCGAAGCCGAAGATCCGCGCCGACAGGCCCATCACCCAGAGCGCCAGCGGCGGCTTGTCGACCGTGATGAACGAGCCGGCGTCGAGCGCGCCGAAGAACAGCGCCTTCCAGCTCTCGGTGCCCGAGCGGACGGCGGCGGCGTAGTACTCGTTGGCGTTGCCGCTCAGCGCCCAGGTGTAGAGGACGAAGGCGGCGACGAGCACCGCCCACAGCGCGGGACGCGACCAGCGCGGGTCTCCGGAGGGGCCGAGGAGGAACCGGCGCCCGATGGGGGTGACGGTCATCGGGACGTCCTCCGGTTCGGGTGGAACACCCACACCCGGAGCAGGAGGAACCGGACGAGGGTCGCCAGCGCGTTGGCGACGATGACGGCGAACAGCTCGACGCCGTGCGAGACGCCGTCGGGCAGCAAGGCCAGCCCACCGGAGGTGAGCGCCAGCCCGACGAGGAACGCGATCAGCCCCTCGACCTGGTGCCGCACGGCCCCTTGCGGGCCGGTCACGCCGAAGGTGAAGCGCCGGTTGGCCGCGGTGTTGGCGACGGCCGTGCTGAGCAGCGCGATCGCGTTCGCGACGAGCACCGGGGTGACCTGCCGCAGCAGCGAGAACAGCAGCAGGTAGGCGAGCGTGCTGATCACGCCGACGACGGCGAACCTGGGCAGCTGCCTGGCCATGCCGCGCGGCAGCTGGGCCTGCTGGACCCTGGCCGGGACGGGCAGGCGGGCGGCGCCCGACACGGTCCTGCGGGCGACCCTGGCCAGGCCGCGCAGGTCGTCCAGCGCGGTCTGGACGATGTCCACCCGGCTGTCGGGATCGTCCACCCAGTCGACGGGCACCTCGTGGATGCGCAGCCCGTGCCGCTCGGCGAGCAGCAGCAGCTCGGTGTCGAAGAACCACTGCTCGTCCTCGACGGCGGGCAGCAGCGCCTGCGCGATCTCGGTGCGCACGGCCTTGAACCCGCACTGCGCGTCGGAGAAGCGCGCGCCCATGAGCGAGCGGAGCAGCAGGTTGTAGGTGCGGGAGACGAACGCGCGCTTCGGCCCGCGCACCACGCGGGACGCCCGGGCGAGGCGGGTGCCGATGGCCAGGTCGCTGTGGCCCGACAGCAGGGGCGCGACCAGGGGCAGGAAGGCGTCGAGGTCGGTCGACAGGTCCACGTCCATGTAGCTGACGACGTCCGCGTCGCTGCCGGACCAGACGCGGCGCAGGGCCCGGCCGCGCCCCTTGTCGTCCAGGTGCACGGCGCGGACGTGCGGTAGTTCGGCGGCCAGTTCGCCCGCGAGCTGCCAGGTGTTGTCGGTGCTGGCGTTGTCGGCGATGGTGATCCGGAAGCCGTACGGGAACGTGCTGGTGAGGTAGTGGTGCAGCCGGCCGATGCTGTCGCGCAGGGCCCGCTGCTCGTTGTGGACCGGGACGACCACCTCGACCAGGCGCGTCCTCACTGTAGTTTCCATGCCCCTTAGCTCACGGCTTGGGCATTTAATGCGACTTATCCGATTCTGAGCGTGGCGTGAGATTTCCCGGCAGCAGGATGCTCGCGATCGCGCCGCCGTCCGGGGCGTTGGCCAGCCGGACCGTCCCCCCTGCCTCGGCCACGGCCTGCGCCACGATCGCCAGGCCCAGCCCCGAACCGGGCAGGCCGCGCGCCGACGGGGAGCGCCAGAAGCGCTCGAAGACGTGCGGCAGCTCCTCCTCGGGGATTCCCGGGCCGTGGTCGCGCACGGTCAGCTCGCCACCGCGCAGCACCACCTCGACCTGGCCGCCCGGGCTGAACTTGGCGGCGTTGTCGACGAGGTTGAGCACGGCACGTTCCAGGGACGTGGCGCTGCCGACGACGTACCAGGCCCCGACGTCGGTCGTGACGTCGGCGCCGCGCAGCCGCGCCCGCTCGACCGCGGCCCTGACCACCTCGTGCAGGCCCAGCTCGACGTGCGGCTCGTGGTCGGTGTCGCCGCGGGCGAGCTGGAGCAGGTCGCCGACCAGCGTGGACAGCTCGGCGAACTGGGCCTTCAGGTTGACCAGGAGGCGCTCCTTGGCGCCGGGGTCGAGCCGGCGGCCGGTCTGCTCGCTGCGGAGCAGCAGGTCGATGTTGGTGCGCAGGGTGGTGAGCGGGGTGCGCAGCTCGTGCCCGGCGTCGGCGACGAGCTGCTGCTGACGGTCGCGCGACCCGGCGAGCGCCGTCGTCATGGCGTTGAAGGACGAGCTGAGCCGGGCGATCTCGTCGTTGCCCTGCACCGGGATGCGGGTGTTCAGGTCCTCGGTCCTGGCGATGTGCTCGACGGCCTTGGTGAGGCGTCCGACCGGGCGCAGCGCCGTCCGGGAGACGAGCAGGCCGGCCCAGACCGCGACGAGCACGCCCAGCACGGCCACACCGGCGAGCAGGACCGCCAGGCGGCCCAGCGTGCTCTGTAGCTCGTGCAGGGGTCTGGCGACCATGAGCGCGGTGTTCTTGTTGACGTTCGAGGTGAGCACGCGCATCGGGGTGCCGTCTGCGGCGTAGCCGTCGCGGAAGACGGCCTCACCGGGGTAGCCGGCGGCGACGCGTTTGTCGTCGTCGGTGACGTTGATCGCCACATTGCCCATGACGCACTGGCGGCCGTCGGCGAGGACGATCTGCACCGGCTCGAGGAAGGGCGGGCGGCCATGCTCGCCGCGGGGGGGCTCGGTCGGCTTCGGCAGGCAGTGCCGCTCCGCCCCCCACATGTCCTCCCGCGACGGGCGTATCGTCTTCAGCGACTCGTTGAGCTGCCAGGACAGCTCCCTGCGGACGAGGTACCAGCAGCCCACAGCCGAGATGGCGACCGCGATCGCCACGGCCGCCGCGACCAGCAGCGTCATCCTCGTGCGCAGGCTGCCCCGCTTCATGGTGCGGCCCGGAGCACGTACCCCACGCCGCGCACCGTGTGGATCACGCGCGGCTCGCCGTCGGCCTCGGTCTTGCGCCGCAGGTACATCACGTACACGTCCAGCGAGTTGGACGTCGGCTCGAAGTCGAAGCCCCACACCTCCGCCAGGATCTGGTCGCGGGTCAGCACCTGGCGCGGGTGCGCGAGGAACAGCTCCATCAGCAGGTACTCGGTCCTGGTCAGGTCGAGCCGCCTGTCGCCCCTGGTGACCTCCCTGGTGGCCGGGTCCATGCGCAGGTCGCCGTAGCTGAGCGTGTCCTCCTGGGCGGCCGCGCTGAGCGCGCTGCGCCGCAGCAGGGCGCGGACGCGGGCCAGCAACTCGTCCAGCTCGAACGGTTTGACCAGGTAGTCGTCGGCGCCCGCGTCGAGTCCGGAGACCCGGTCGCCGACCGCGTCGCGGGCCGTGAGCATGAGCACCGGCACGTGGTTGCCCGACGCCCTGAGCCTGCGGCAGGCGGTGAGCCCGTCGAGCCTGGGCATCATGACGTCGAGCAGCACCGCGCCGTACGCGTCCCGCGCCAGCTCCTCCAGCGCGGCCTGCCCGTCGTTGGCGGTGACGACCTTGTAGCCCTCGAACTCGAGGCTCGACTTGAGCGCCTCACGCAACGCGGGCTCGTCGTCCACCACCAGCAACCGTGCGAGCTCACTCATGCTCACAACCTAGAGGCCCATCATGAGAACCCCATGAGCGGCTCGGTGCTGTTCCAAGAGGAAGTCACCAGGTGACCGGCAGGGCGTGCAGGCCGAAGATGACGCCGTCGTACTTGAACGGCAGTTCCTCGTCGCGCACCGGCACGCGCAGGGTCGGGACACGTTCGAACAGGGTCCGGCAGGCGATCTCCACCTCGGCCCTGGCCAGGTTCTGGCCGAGGCACTGGTGGACGCCGTAGCCGAAGGCCACGTGGTTGCGGGCGCCGCGCTCGACGTCGAACTCGTCGGGACGCTCGAAGGCGCGCTCGTCGCGGTTGGCCGACGCGCCGAGCACCAGGATGGCCTCGCCCTTCCTGACGGGCTGGCCGCCGATCTCCTGGTCCTCGGTGGCGACCCGGTCGAAGGCGACCCAGTCGACGATCGAGTGGTAGCGCAGCAGCTCGTCGACCGCCAGCGGCCAGCGGTCCGGGTCCTCGCGCAGTCTGGCGAGCTGGCCGGGGTTGCGCAGCAGGGTGAGCACGCTGAGGGGGATCATGTTCGCGGTGGTCTCGTGCCCCGCGACGAGCAGCAGGAAGGCCATGCCGACCAGCTCGTCGTGCGTCGCCTCGCCCGCCGTGACGAGCCGTCCGATCAGGTCGTCCTGGGGGTTCTTCGCCACCTCGGTGACGAGGGCGTCGAGGAACTCCCTGATCTGCATGGCCGCGCGGTAGCCCTTCTCGGGGTCGCCGGCGGAGGAGACCAGCATGCGCGTCCTGGACTGGAAGAACTCGCGGTCGGCGTAGGGGACGCCGAGCAGCTGGCAGATGACCAGCGACGGCAGCGCCAGCCCGAACGCCTCGACCAGGTCGGCCTCGTCGCCTGCCGCGAGCATGTCGTCGATGAGCCGGTCGGTGGCCTCCTGGATGCCCGGGCGCATGTCCCTGACCCGCCGCACGCTGAACTCGGGGATGAGCATGCGACGGAAGCGGGTGTGTTCCGGCGGGTCGAGGTCGATGAACTGGCCGACCCTGAACCGTTCGGCCGCTTCGAGCTGCTCGGGGGTGGGTGGCTCCGGGCTGAGCAGGCCGTTGGGGTGGCCGGGGGTGGCCGGGTTCGTGCTGATGCCGGTGCCGACCAGCACCTGCTGGGCTTCGGCGTGCCTGGTCACCAGCCAGACGTCCCCGCCGGGCAGCGACGCCCGGACGAGCGGGGCCTGCTCGCGCATCCGCCCGTACTCCTCGGGGGGCGCGAACGGGCAGGTGCGCTGGATCGGGAAGGAAGGGGTCATAGTCTGCTCCCTACGAGCCGGGCTCCATTGCTTACTTACGTGAAAGTAAGCAATGACTCGGCTGGACGTCAAGGGAACGGGAGTGGAATGGCCGGGCGGCGGACCGACACGCGAGACCGGATCCAGCGCGTGGCGCTGGAGCTGTTCTCCGAGCGGGGATACGACAAGACCACCCTGCAGGAGGTCGCCGAGCGGCTGGACATCACCAGGCCCGCGCTCTACTACCACTTCCGCACCAAGGAAGACATCCTGGTCAGCGTCATGGAGGTGCTCGTCACGTCCGTCGAGGAGCTCATCGCCTGGGCCCGGGCGCAGCCCGCGACCGCCGAGGCCCGGCTGGAGATCCTGCGCCGGGTCGCCGACCTGCTGGAAGACCAGTGGCGGCCGCTGATGAGGTTCGCGCAGGTCAACCATGGCGTGATGGGAGATCTGCCGATGGGCGCGCGCATGCAGGAGAGCGTCGTCACCATGCTGTCGGTGCTGGCGGTGCCGGGCGCGGCCCCGGTCAGGCAGTTCGAGGCCAGGCTGGCCGTGTTCGCGGTGATCCTGGCCAGTGTGCCGACCATCTTCGGGATGGACGAGATCCCGGAGGACGAGCGCACGGCGGTGGCCCTGGAGGTGGCCGCCAAGCTGATCTCAGACCGGTAACCGCCCTCGCGCAGCCGACCGAGGCGGGCGGCGTCGCGAGGCGGCTCGTCTGGGCGGCGGCGCGGGCCAACGCCGAGCCGGGCTCAGCGCAGGAGGGCCATCGCGGCGTTGTGGCCGGGGATGCCGCTGACGCCGCCACCCCGGCGGGCGCCCGCGCCGCAGAGCAGGATGCGCTCGTGCTCCGTCTCCACACCCCAGCCGCCCTCGTCGGCGAACGGCCAGGTCAGGTCGCGGTGGAAGATGTGGCCGCCGGGCAGGCCCGCCTCGTTCTCCAGGTCCACCGGGCTCTTGGCCTCGACGCACGGCGAGCCGTCGGGGGCGCGCAGGAGGCAGTCCTCGATGGGCTCGGCGAGGACCTGGTTGATCGAGGCGAGGGTGGCGCGGAGGGCGTCCGCCCGCGCCCGCTCCGGGTCGGCGCGGAACAGGCGGGCGGGCATGTGCAGGCCGAACAGGGTCATCGTCTCCGCGTGGCCGCGCAGATCCGGCCCGAGGATCGACGGGTCGGTGAGCGAGTGGCAGTACACCTCGGCCGGCGGCAGCTCGGGGATCTCGCCCCTGGACGCCTGCGCGTGGGCCCTGGCGAGCTGGTCGCGTCCCTCGTTGATGTGGAAGGTGCCGCTGAACGCGGCCCGCGGGTCCACCGAGGCGTCCTTGAGGCGGGGCAGCCGGCTCAGCACCATGTTGACCTTGAGCTGCGCGCCCTCCGGCGTGCCCGGCTCCTTCCCCAGCACCCTGTCGAGGACCGCCGGCGGCAGGTTCACCAGCACGTGCCCCCCGGTGACGGTGTGCTCGCCGTCCTCCGCGCGGAAGGTGACCTCGCCCGACGGCGAGATGCCGACGATCTCCGCGCCGGTCCTGATCTCCGCCCCCGCCTGCCTCGCGGCCGTCTCCAGCGCCCCGGAGACCGCGCCCATGCCGCCCACGGGGACGTTCCACTCCCCCGTTCCGTCGCCGATCACGTGGTAGAGGAAGCACCGGTTGGCCAGCAGGTCGGTGGCGGGGTCGGCGAACGTGCCGATCAGCGCGTCGGTGAGGACGACGCCGCGCACGGTGTCGTCGCCGAACCGCTCGTCCACGACCTCGCCGATGGGCCGCTCGAACAGGTCCCGCCACGCCTCGGCGCCGACCAGCGTCTCGATCTCCTTCGCCGGACGCAGCGGCTCCAGCATCGTCCGGGCCAGCGCCTGGGCGACGTCCGCGGTCATGCCGTAGAAGGCGGTCCAGGCGCGATGGTCGGCGTCGCCACCGGTCACGTCCCTGAAGGAGGCCCTCGTCCGCTGCTCGTCGCCGTTGTCGACGAGCAGGCCCGTCGCGCCCTTCGGCGTGTAGGACGCGTAGCGCCTGCGGCGCAGCTCCAGCTTCAGCCCCAGGTCTCGGACGATCTTCGTGGGGAGGAGGCTGACCAGGTAGGAGTAGCGCGACAGCCGCACGTCCACACCGGGGAAGGCCCGAGCGGAGATCGCCAGCCCTCCGGCGTGGTCGAGCCGCTCCAGCACCAGGACCCGTCGTCCGGCGCCTGCCAGGTAGGCGGCGGCGACCAGCCCGTTGTGACCACCACCGGCGACGACTACGTCATATGACCCCATCCCGGCACCATACGACCCCACCACGCCCCACCGTCAACGCCTCCACAGGAGGCAGCGCACCAGGCCACCAGCGCCAACCCCACCCCGCACCACACCAGACGGCCTCACCTAAGGACCGGCCCAGGAGCGGGAACGCATCTGGGCACGCCACGACCTCCCCCGCACCTGACACCCTCACGCGAGGCGCGGGTGAGTGGGGGCGGGCGCGAGACAGGCAGCGGGTGAGGGCGGGCAGGGCAGCGGGCGGGGCGTGGTGGTGGTTGGCGTGGGTCAGGGGCGGCCGGCGACGGCCAGGAGGGTGGCGGCGGCCGGTGTGAGTCAGGGGCGGCTGGCGACGGCCAGGAGGGTGGCGGCGGGGCCCGTCAGGTGGCGGCCCCGGCGCCAGACCGCGCGCAGGTTCCTGACCAGGTTGAGGCCCGTCAGCGGCACCTCGACGAGGCGGCCGGTGGCCAGTTCGGCTTCCACCGCGTACCCGCTGAGGACCGCCGGGGCCGCGCCAGCCTGGGCGGCGCCCTTGACGGCCGAGTTCGACCCGAGTTCCAGGCGCGGGCTGGCCTGGTGGAGGCCGGTGAAGGCGACGTCCAGGGTCTCGCGGGTGCCCGAGCCGCGCTCGCGCACGACCAGCGGCGTGGCGGCCAGTTCCGCGCCCCTGAGCACCGTGCGGCGGCGCGCCCACGGGTGACCCGGCGCCACCACGACGACCAGCCTGTCGGTGCCGACCACCCGGCTGGCCAGCCCGTCCGGCACGTTCGGACCTTCCACGAACCCCAACTCCACGACGCCCAGCTCCGCGCCCCTCAGCTCCGCGCCCCTCAATTCCACGGGCTCGGCCCCCGACAGCACCAGCGCCGCCACGTCGGCGGAGTTCAGCACGTCCAGGCCGACCTGCACCCCGGGCTCGCGGCTCTGGAGCTCGCCGAGCCAGCGCGGCACCAGGTACTCGGCCACCGTCATGCTGGACGCCACCCGCAGGTGCGCCGCCTCGCTGTGCCGGACGGCCTCGGCGGCCCGCATGAGCTCCTGCGCGGCCGCGAGCACCTGCGCGGCCCAGCCCGCCACCATCTTGCCCTCGGCGGTGAGCGTGGAGCCGCGCGGCGTCCGCTCCAGCAGCGGCAGGCCGAGACGCCGTTCCAGCTGGGCGATGCGCTTGCTCGCCGACGGCTGCGCGATGCCCGCCATCTTGGCCGCCTGCCCGAGGCTGCCGAGCTCGCCCACGTCCACCAGGAGCTTCAGCGAGTCGAGATCAGGCAGCGCGGTCATAGCCACAGGCTATGACCTCCCAGGCAACGCGCGGCTACCGGGCCTCGCGAAGGCCCCGAAGACTGGGATCATGCTTCCTACCTCCTCCAAGACGTCCTTCCTGCCGGGAATCGCGGCGTGCGCGCTGGCGGTGGCGCTCTCCCTGGTGGTGAACCGGTTCGTGCCAGGGCTCAGCCCCGCGACGGCCGCGGTGGCCTTGGGGGCGGCGCTGGCCACCGCCGGGGCGATCCGCGCGCCGCTGCGTCCTGGGCTCCAGTTCGTCGCCAGGCGGGTGCTGCGCGCGGCGATCGTGCTGCTCGGGCTGCAGATCGCGGTGCCGCAGGTGCTCGCGCTCGGGTGGCAGGCGCTGGCGGTCGTCGCCGCCGCCACGGGGCTCACGTTCGTCCTCACGCCGCTGGCCGGCCGCCGCCTCGGCCTTTCGCCCGGGACGTCGCTGCTGGTCGGCACGGGCGTGTCGATCTGCGGGGCGGCGGCGATCGCGGCCATGCACGAGAGCGCCGACAGCACGGACGACGACGCGGCGAACGCGCTGAGCGTGGTGGTCCTCTACGGCAGCGCGGCCATCGTGGTGCTGCCGTTGCTGGCGTCCTGGCTGGGGCTGTCGCACGACCAGCTCGGGGTGTGGGCGGGAGCGGCCGTGCACGAGGTCGCCCAGGTGGCGGCGATCGGGGCGGCCTCGGGTGTCCTGGCGACGGCGGTGACGGTGAAGCTCGGCCGGGTCGTCCTGCTCGCCCCGATCGTCGCCATCACCACGTCCCTGCGCCGTCCGCACGGCACGCCCACCAGCGCACCCGCCGACAGCCGGGCGCCCGTGGCCGTGCCCGCGGGCACGACCGCGCCCGCGTCCCCGAACGGCGCCGTGGCGCCGCCTGCCGGTGCTCCCGTGGCGGGCGGCAACGGGAAGAGGCCGCCGATCGTGCCGCTGTTCGTGGCCGGGTTCCTGGCGATGGTGGCGGTGCGCAGCACGGGGCTGCTGCCGTCGGTGGTGACCGACAACGTGCCGGCGGTCACGAACGCGCTCATGGCCGCCGCGCTGTTCGCCCTCGGCACCGGGATCGACCTGCGAAAACTGCTCAAGGGCGGGCGGGTTATGCTGCTCGGGGGCATCGCCACCGGGCTCATCGGAGCGATTTCGCTGGCGGGGGTGTCGCTGCTCGGGTGATGTCCAGGTGGACGTGCGGGCGGCCGCCCCTTACCGTGCTCATTTGCAAGAAATATCGTGAAATGTACGGTTTATCGGGCAAGCCATGACAAGGAGCACGAGCCTCACCATGCACAGCACCGCCGCCCCTCTTCTCCAGCCGTCCGACGAGGTCGCCGAGGCCCTCGCCACCGGCGCGCCCGTGGTGGCGCTGGAGTCCACGATCATCTCCCATGGGCTGCCGCAGCCGCGCAACCTGGAGGTGGCCCGCGAGTTGGAGGGGATCGTCCGGGCCGCGGGAGCCGTCCCGGCGACGATCGCGGTGCTCGACGGCGTCGCCCGCGTCGGGCTGAACGAGGTGGAGTTGGAACGCATCGCCACCGAGTCGGGGCTGCGCAAGCTCGGCCAGCGCGACCTGCCCGTGGCCGCGGCGCTGAAGGCGAGCGGCGCGACGACCGTGTCGGCCACGTCGTTCCTGGCCGCCCGCGCGGGCATCCGGATCTTCGCCACCGGCGGCCTCGGCGGTGTCCACCGCGGCTGGACCGAGGACCAGGACGAGTCCGCGGACCTCGACACGCTCGCGCGCACCCGCATCACGGTGGTCTGCGCGGGCGTCAAGTCCATCCTGGACGTCCCCTCGACCCTCCAGCGCCTGGAGACCCGCGGCGTGACCGTCGCCGGATACCGCACCGACACCTTCCCCGGCTTCTACCTGCACTCGTCCGGCGAGCCGATCGACTGGCGGATCGAGACCCCGCAGCAGGCCGCGGACATCATGCGCGGCCAGGACGCGCTCGGCGGGCAGGAGACGGCGCTGATCGTCGCCAACCCCGTCCCGGTGGAGCAGCAGCTCGACCCGGCCCTGCATGACCGGGTGCTGAGCGAGGCGCTGGCCGCCGCCGAGAGCGAGGGCGTGACCGGCCAGGCGATCACCCCGTTCCTGCTCGGCTACCTGGTGCGCGGCACCGACGGCGCGTCGCTGGAGGCGAACCTGGCCGCGGTCCGCGGCAACACCGCCCTGGCTGCCCAGATCGCGCTCTCCTGGTCGCGGCCGTGACCGAGGCGGGCCTGCTGGTCATCGGCGATGTGGTCACCGATGTCGTGGCGATGCACAGCATGCCCGTCATGTCGGGCACTGACACAGCCGCCGACATCGTCCTCCGTCCCGGCGGCTCGGGGGCGAACACCGCGTCCTGGGCCGCCCACCTCGGCGCCGACGTGCGCCTGCTGGCCAGGCTCGGCTACGACAGCAGCGAGTGGCACACCGCCGAACTGGTGAAGACCGGCGTGCGGCCGCACGTCAGCGTCGACGCCGACCATCCGACCGCGGTCGTCATCGCCATGGTCGACGGGACCGGCGAGCGGTCGATGCTCACCAACCGCGGCGCGGGCGGCCGCATCTCCACCGACGACTGGGACCCCTCCCTGCTCGACGGCGTCCGACGGCTGCACCTGTCGGGCTACACGCTGTTCACCGAGCCGGGTCTCGGCCTGGCCAGGCTGGCCATGGCGGAGGCGACCGCCGCCGGGGTCGCGATCAGCGTGGACCCCGCCTCGACCGGCCCGCTGCGGGAGTTCGGCGTCGAACGCTTCCTGCGCGAGACGTCCCGGGCCGACCTGATCATTCCGAACCTGGACGAGGCCCTCGTGCTCACCGGGGCGCCCACGGCCGAGCGCGCCGCCGAGCTGCTCAGCGAGCACTACGGGCACGCGGTGGTGAAGCTGGGCGCGCGGGGCGCGCTGTCCGCGTCCAGGGGACGCGTGACGGCGACGGCTCCTGGAGCGCCAGCCGAGGTGGTGGACTCGACGGGCGCCGGCGACGCGTTCGCTGCCGGTTTCCTGACAGCCTCACTCAATGACGCCGACGAAGGCGCAGCTCTGAGGGCGGGTTGCCGCGCGGGAGCCGCGTGCGTGTCCCTGGTGGGCGGTCGTCCGCGATACGGTTTGAATCTGAAGCGTCTTTACCCTATTCACACTGATTGATAGCTTGCCGCGTAGGCTGCACCAAAGGCCACACGCGTTTCGATCAGCACCACGCGGCACTCTGGGGAGGATAAGGTCCGCCGATGGAAGTCGAGTCATCGATCTGCCTGAGCGACCTGGTCCCTGCCCTGCGCTGGAGCCGTCCCCAGCAGGTGGCGGAAGCGCTCGGCGATCCGCGCCTGCCGGCCGCGTGGTGGCATTCGGTGGCGTTGTCGCGGGCGCTCGGCCTGACGGGGCTCGACTGGATGTGCGAGCGGCTGGCGTCGCTGGCGTCGTCCAAGTGGGAGCACCTGCCGCTGGCCGACCTGCTGCCCGCGCTGACCGTCCACCACATCGACCCGGCGCTGCCCGGCTGGCCGGAAGCGACGCGGACGGCGATCATCGGGCTGGGCGGCTGGCAGCGGCTGCGCCGCCTGTCGCCCGCTGATCTGGGCACGCCGTCGGCGTCGCCGGAGGTGGTGATCGGGTCGGTCTTCCGCGAGGTGCTGGGACGGATCCTGGTCCAGCGCGACGCGGCGGCGAAAGGCGGCCACCCGGAGGTCACCCGGCCACTCCAGCGCGGCACCATCCCCGGGCAGCGCGAGAGCGGCCCGCTCGCGGCGGGCGGCCCGCAGACGGGCGGCTTCCCCGCGATCCAGCCCGGCGGCCCGTCACCGCGCCAGACCGGCTCCTTCCCCGCCCAGCCCAACGCCGCCCAGGCGGGCTCCCCAACGGCTCAGCCCCAGTCGGGCTCCTTCCCGGCTCAGCCCGAAAACGGCCGCCAGACCGGCTCCTTCCCCGCACAGCCCGAGAACCCCCGCCCCGGCGGCCCCTTCCCTCCGGCACCGGACTCCGGCCCCCAGACCGGCGGCTTCCCCGCCCAGCCCGAAAACGGCCGCCAGACCGGCTCCTTCCCCGCCCAGCCCGAAAACGCCCGCCCCGGCGGCCCCTTCCCTCCGGCACCGGACTCCGGCCCCCAGACCGGCGGCTTCCCCGCCCAGCCCGAAAACGCCCGCCCCGGCGGCTCCCTCCCTCCACCGCCGGACTCCGGCCCCCAGACCGGGGGGTTCGCAGCGCAGACCGGCGGCTTCCCCGCGCAGCCGGAGAGCGCCCGCCCCGGCGCTCCCTTCCCTGGCCAGCCGGGCTCCGGCCCGCAGACCGGAGGGTTCGCGGCGCAGCCAGGCGGGCTGCCCCAGCGGCAGACCGGCTCGCAGCCGGGAAGCCCCTCGCCCGCGAACGGCCCACACCCGGGGAGTCCCTCGCCTGCGGGTGGTTCGCACCCGGGGAGCCCGTCGCCCGCGAACGTCCCGCACCCCGGGAGTCCGTCGCCCGCGGGTGGCCCCCTCCCAGGCGCGGACGTCCCCGGTCAGGGCGGCGCCCAGTCCGGTGTCGGTCCGCACACAGGCCCCCATCCCGTCCCTGGCGGGCCCGCCCAGCGTGAGCCCGTGGCCGCGACGCCCGCGCCGTCCGAGACCGACCACGCGATGGTCCGGGTCGTCGACAGCCTGTTCCGCAGCCTGGACAAGAACGAGCTGGCCGTCGCCGTGCACCGCCTGTTCGCCGAGGACCCGATCAGCCTGCGCACGCTCGCGCACAAGATGCTCGTCGACCGCGACGTCCTCTCCCAGGCCCAGCGGACGGCGGAGGAACGCGTCCTGCACTGGCTGCGGTCGTCGGAGTCCGCGCCGGTCACCGGCCACATGTTCCGCCTGACCGAATGGCTCGGCACCGCAGCCACCCAGGACCAGCTCATCGGCGCCGACCCGGCACACCCGGTGATGGTCCCGTCGCTGCGCACCCCGCTCTGGCGCGTGCTCGTCACGCTCATGCCGGACCGCCGCCTCCAGGACGGCTGGCTCGTCGTCGGCGACATCCACGGACTCCAGGCCCGCACCAGGCAGCTCCTCACCTCGCACCCGGGCGAAAGCGACCCGGTCGAGTTGCTGAGCGAGCTGGGCATCCGCACTCACTCGGCCAAGGCCTGGCTCGACGCCCTCCCGCCGGAGTCGGCCGAACACGCCCCGCCCGCGCTGACCCCCGCCCAGCCGCTGCCCCGCCGCACCCCCGGAGCCAACGGCCACCACCACCGGGGCGGCCAGCCCATCCCGGCCGCGACGTCCGGGGCCATCGACCCGTCGGCGGCGCTCGCCACCCTGTCCGCCCTGTCGGGCAGCCGTCCCCCTGTCCGCCCTGGCGGCCTGGCGGGCGCCCCCGCCACCCCGCCGCCCCCGATCCCCAGCCCCTCGTCGGACCCGCGCCGTTGGCAGCGCATCGAGGTCACCCCCGAGCACCTCAGAGGCGGCCCCGTGCCGGTGCCGGAGGGCTACGCCGCCCAGCTCGGCATGCGCCCCGGCACGCTCCTGTCGGTGACGGGTCCCGGAGACAACGCGATCGTCCTCGTCTGGCAGGGCCACCAGCCGGTCTTCGACTCGCTCCAGCCGGTGCTGATGCGGCTCAACGCCCGCCCCGGCGACCAGGTCTACGTCACCGTGGACGGCTACCGCCTAGAAGCCCAGCTCACCGGCTGAGCCGCGACGCCACGCCGCGGCAGGCGCTCCGAACGTCACCACCCGGGCCTGGCAGCGGGCGCTGACCAGCCCGTCGGCGTGCGCTGACGTGCGAGTCGCCCTCCGCCGGAAGGCGGCGGTCTTTCTCCACGATCACCGCCAGGTAGCTGAGTCACCTTGGCGACCTGGGTGCTCACTCAGCACGATCAATCGGTGCCGGCATACAGGACTGGCTGCGTGAAGGGCAGCCGACTCGTGGCGACGGGCGTCTGGGTGCCAGCACGTGCGGCTCCCAGTCGCCCATGTCCAGCCGGAGCGGTCAGGAGCATGTGCTAAATTGGAGACGTTGCAGTTGTGGTACCCATAGAGACTTCTGTGCACCTGACGTGATGTGACCTTCAGGTGCACTTTTGTTTTTCCGATCATCTCCGGATGGGCTCATCGCGGCGACACGGGATTCGTAAGGTGCGGGTCCCTGCTCTGCACCTGTCAAAGGAGATCAACATGGCTACAGGAACCGTCAAGTGGTTCAACGCTGAAAAGGGCTTCGGCTTCATCGCCCAGGAGGGTGGCGGCGCTGACGTCTTCGCCCACTACTCCAACATCGTCTCCCAGGGCGGTTACCGGGAGCTGCACGAAGGACAGAAGGTGTCCTTCGACATCACCCAGGGCCAGAAGGGCCCGCAGGCCGAGAACATCGTTCCCGCCTGACCCGGCCAACGCCACAGGCGAGGCCCGCACCCTCAAGGGGTGCGGGCCTCGCTCGTTTTCCGGGGTTCCAGGGATGAGGCTGCTCTCACACGCCTGCGAGATGCTGCCGCGCTCTCCCAACCGGCCGCACCTCGCGCCACCCGCCCGAACTCCGCAGAACGCGGCCCGAGCTCAAAGTGCGGGAAGCGCCCAGCGCGAGGGCCTCGCCGTCACGTCCGCAGCCGCCCACGGTGAACGGTCAGCGGTCGCGGGCGAACAGGCCGAGGCGGTGGGCGGTGGCGGCGGCCTCACCCCGGGACGCCACCCCCAGCTTGGCCAGGATGTTGGAGACGTGGACGCTGACCGTCTTGGCCGAGATGAACAGCTCGGCGGCGATCTCGCGGTTGCTGCGGCCGTTCGTCACCTGCTGGAGCACCTCCAGTTCGCGGGCCGTCAAGCCGTGAGGGACGCTGTCGGGAGCCGGTTCGTCCGCGGCCGCGATGCGCGCCCGGCGGCCGAACGCGTCGAGCTCGGCCAGCAGCGGCGCGGCGCCGAGCTGGTCGGCCAGCGCCCTGGCCGCCGCCAGCCGGTCCCCGGCCCCCTGCCGGTCGCCGCAGACCACCGCGGCACGCGCGGCCTCGGCCAGCGACCGCGCCTCCGCGTACGGTTGGCGCAGCGCCGCCCAGGCCGCCGCGGCAGCGTCCCACTCTTTCAACCGCCAGGCGGCCATCTCGGCACCACCAGCAGCCGCCAGCCGAGCGCCGTCAGCCAACCCCGGATCACCGTCAGCAAGCTCCCGAGCGGACGCCTCCGGAGAGGGCTGCCCGTCAGGATGAGCGGGTTGGCCCGTGAGGGCGATGAAGGTGAGGTGCTGGGCCTGCTGGAGGTCACCCTCCACCTTCAACCGGGACGCCAGCGCGTGGAGCTCCGACAGCAAGGGACCGCCGAGCTGGGCGGCCGTCACCAGCAGCGGCCAGAAGTAGCGGGAGCTGCCCGTCGGCTCCTGCTCGCGCAGCGTGCGGGACACCAGCTCGCGGGCCTCGTCGTGCCGCCCGCGCGCCATCAGCAGTTCGACGTCCCTGCGGACGTGCGGCAGCACGTTCTGGTCGCGGTAGGTGCCCCTTGACAGCACGCTGCGCGAGGCCGCGAGCAGCGACTCGGCCCGGTCGAGCTGGCCGCGGGCGAGCGCGATGTCGGTGACGAGGCCCTGCAGGCTCGCCCGGTAGGGCGCCGGCGGGGCGAGGTCGAGGGCGTGCTCGATGACCTCCAGCGCCTCCTTCCAGCGGCCGAGCGACACCAGCGGCTCGGCCAGGTTGATCGACAGGAACGTGCCCGAGGTGCGCGCCAGGCCGTACTGGTCGGACTCCGTGACGCCGTCGCGGGCGACCTTGGCGGCCTGCTCGTGGCGGCCCGCGCCCTCCAGCGCGTCGGACTCGGAGATCGCGTTGCGCATGACCGCGTTGTACGCGCCGGCCTTGCGGGCGAGCCGCCGCGCCTCGGCGAAGGACTCGAGCTGTTCGTCGATCTCGGAGTAGCGGAAGCGCGCCCAGGTGAGGGTGATCATCGCGTGCGCCTCCGTGGCGGCGTCGCCCACCTGGCGGCCGAGCTCCATGGCCTGCTGCGCGATGGAGATCTTCTCCTGCCACGCGTCGGGCGCGTGCATCATGCGGGCCAGGGTTTCGAGCACCTGGCCGCGCAGCTTGCTCGGCGGCTCGGCGGGCACCAGGGCGGCGGCCTCGCGCAGGTCGTCGAGGTTGCCCGGCCTGCCGAGGTCGTAGCGGGTCAGGCCGCGCTGCCTGAGCAGGCGGGCGGCGGTGATCGGGTCGCCGGACGGGTCGACCTCGGCGAGCGCGGCGGTGGCGAGGGCGATGCTGCGCTCGTACTCGCCGGCCAGGTGGGCGGAGGTGGAGGCCTGCCTGAGGACGTCGATGTGGCCGATGGCGATGCGCTCGGCGGCGTCGGGCACCTGCTCCCACAGCTCCAGCACCCTGGACAGCATGCGGAGCTGCTCGTCGTAGGCGGCGGACTTGCGGGCGGCGGCGGCCGCGCGCCAGGCACTGACCAGCGCCCAGGTGCTGTCGTGGGCGGAGTGCCAGTGGTGGGCCAGCTCGATGGCGCCGCGCGGCGCGGGCAGGATCGACAGGTCCTGCTCCAGCGCCTGCGCGAAGCGGGTGTGCAGGCGGGTGTGCTCGCCGGGCAGCAGGTCGTCGTGGAGCGCCTCGCGGATCAGCGCGTGCCGGAAGGCGTAGCCCTCGCCGTCGACGACGAGCACGTTGCCCGCCACGGCCGGACGCAGTGCGCGGGAGAGCGCGCCCTCGTCGAGCCCGGCGACGGCGGACAGCAGGTCGTGCTCGATGCGCTGCCCGCCCGCGCTGGCCACGCGCATCAGTTCCTGGGTCTCGTCGGGCAGCCGCTCGACGCTGGCGAGCAGCAGGTCGCGCAGCGACTCGGGCAGCGCGTCGCCGTCGGGCTCACTGAGCAGCGCCTCCACGAACAGCGGGTTGCCCTCGCTGCGCGCGTAGACCACCTCCATGTCGGCGGCGGACGGCTCGCGTTCCAGGATGCTCGCCGCCTGGGCGACGACCTCTCTGCGGGTGAGCCTGCGCAGCTCCAGCCTGGCGACCCAGTCGACGCGGCCCAGCTCGGCGAGCAGCGGACGCAGCGGGTGGTTGCGGTGCAGCTCGTCGGTGCGGTAGGTGACGACGATCAGCAGGCGGACGTCGGAACGCTGGTAGCGGACGAGGAACGACAGCAGGTCGCGGGTGGACCGGTCGGCCCAGTGCGCGTCTTCGACGACCAGGAGCACCGGCTGGTCTTCCGCCAGCCGTTCCAGCAGGCCGAGCATCTGCTCGAAGAGCCGCGCGCGGGCCTCGGGGCCGTCTCTGTCGGGCTCGCCGAACTCGGGCAGCAGCCGGGCCAGCCCGCGAGTGGTGCCGCCGGGCACCAGCTCGGCCACCCGGTCGCGGCCGAGGCCGCGCACCAGGCCGCGCAGCACGGCGGTGAACGGCGCGAAGGGCAGACCCTCGGTGCCCAGCTCGAGGCAGCCGCCGACCAGCACCAGCGCGTCGTCTGCCTGGTCGGTGAACTCTCTGATCAGCCTGGTCTTGCCGACGCCCGCCTCGCCGCCGACGAGCACCGTGGACGCGGTTCCGGCGCGAGCCCGTGACAGCGCCCGCCCGAGCGCGGCGAGCTCGCCGGACCGGCCGACGAACAGGGGGCTCACCGTGTGGATGCTCACGCCCCAAGGATGCCATCCGGCAACGACAGAACGAGCCCTCGCCTGCCGGGGATCTCACGGACTGGAACGAGCGGCCTGCCGCGGCCGTCTCCGCGAGATCTCACGGGCCGGAACGAGTGGCCTGCCGCCGACCGTCTCCGCGGGATCTCGCGGCCGTAACGCGCGGCCAGCCGAACAGCTAGCGCAGGACCTTTCGGAAGAAGGTGGCCGACTCCTCGTAGCCGAGCGCGTGGTAGAACTCCGGCGCCCGGCGGGTGGCCATGGCGACGTAGCGGGCCTTGCGGGAGCGGGCCCACGCCTCGAACTCTTCGAGCAGCCCCCTGCCGATGCCCTGCCTGCGCGAGCCCGCCTGCACCATGGCCTCCTCGACCCAGGCGACGGGCCCGTTGGCGAACAGGGTCAGGTGGACGAATCCCAGCAGGTATCCGTGGAGACGGCCGTCGACCACGGCCGTGAGCAGCATGGCGTCGTCGTTCTTCAGCAGCTCGGGAAGCGCCAGGTCGAAGGCCTCGCGCTCGGGCTTGAACGTCAGGCCGAACTCCCGGGCCAGCGCGAACAGCTGGTCGGCGTCGGCCTTCTCAGCCCTCCTGTATTGAAGATCATCAGACGTCATGATGTACGACCTTAGATCGTCCGGTGAGGCCCGTCCAATCACGTTCAGCCTGTGAGCGCTTTGATCGCCTGCTGGGAGATCTCCTCGGCGCCCTTCAGGAGCACGTCCTCGGCGGCCGGGGTGGTGTCCTTGCCCTGGGCGAGGATGTCGTCACCCTTGTTGTCGGTGCCGAAGTATCGGACGTCGACCGTCGTGTTCCCCATGACCAGGTAGACCCAGACGTTGGTGGTTCCCTTCAGGTTCGAGGTGTACATGGCGTGCGCCTCGTCCCCGACGTCCGACAGGTCCTTCACCTGACCGTACGTGCTCAGGTACTTCAGGCCCGGGTTCTCCTCCTTGGTGCCGCCCATGTCCTTCATCGAGTCGAAGTTCCAGGCGGCGTCGCCCCTGGCGGCGTCCACGGTGGGCCAGACGTTGACGGCGAGGTGGATGGAGCGCAGCTCCAGATGGCCGTTCTTGAGGTTCTTGGTCTTCTGCGTCCACACGCAGCCCTTCCTGAGGGCGCCGTACCCGTCCTTCTGGACGCCCGGCTCGGACACGGCCTTGGGCGCGAGCCGGGACGTCAGGCTCGCCGGGAGCAGGTCGCACACCTCGGGCACCGCCTTCAGCGGCGCGAACGTGGACGTCGCGGTGGGCGTTTCGGACGCGGAGGCCGTTTCGGTCGGCAGCGACGTGGGCGGCAGCGTCGAGGGCGGGGCGGAAGAAAGGGCGGAAGGCAGAGCAGACGGCAGCTCGAAGGTCGGCCGGGCGAGCGGAGGGGGGCTCTCCTGCCCGACGTTGCGCACGGCGATGAGCCCGCCGCCCAGGACGGCCACCGCCGCGGCGCCGGCCATGACGCCCTTCGCCCACCCCGGCGCCCTGGACGTCGTGGGCCGCTCGCCCCCGGCGTCCGGCCAGTAGGAGGCTGGAGGGACGGGCGGCGCGCTCTGACCCTGCATGTCTGATCACTCCCGATCATTACAAATGGGAAGCTCTTGGCCCGTTGACCCGGGAAATATAGCGAACCGAAACCGGCAAACACTATGGTTCCGTCTCGTGCCTGGTCTGGGGGATTCGAAGATCGCAGGCCGCTATCGGGTGCTGCGCGCGCTCGGCCAGGGAGGCATGGGCACCATCTGGCTCGCCCACGACGAGCTGCTCGACCGCCAGGTGGCGATCAAGGAGGTGCTCCTTCCGCAGTCCCTCGGGCCGGCCGAGCGGGCGGAGGCGCTCCAGCGGGCCGTGCGCGAGGCGATGGCGGCCGCCCAGTTGCGCCATCCCGGCATCATCACCATCCACGACGTGCTGTCGCAGGACGGCAGGCCGTGGATCGTCATGGAGCTGCTCCGCGGCCGCGACCTGAAGGACGCGGTGGCCGCCGAGGGGCCGTGGTCGCCCGAGCGCACGGCCGAGCTGGGGTTGCGCGTGCTGGAGGCGCTGTCGGTGGCGCACGCGCACGGCATCCAGCACCGGGACGTGAAGCCGGCGAACGTGTTCCTGAGCGACGACGGCCGCGTCATCCTGACGGACTTCGGCATCGCCCGCCTGGAGGACCAGGCGACGATCACCGAGTCTGGGCTGCTGATCGGCTCGCCCGGGTACATCGCGCCGGAACGGCTGCGCGGCGAGCGCGGCGGCCCCGAGTCGGACCTGTGGTCGCTGGCCGCCACGCTGTACGCCACGGTCGAGGGCCAGGCGCCGTACGTGGGCACGTCCCCGATGTCGGTCCTGCGTGACGCGCTGACCCTGCCCCCCAGGCCGCCGCAGCGTGCCGGGCACCTCGGGCCGGTGCTGATGCTGATGCTGGCGCGCGAGCCGTACCAGCGGCCGGTCGCGCAGGCTGCCGAGCAGTTGCTGCGGCGGGTCGCGGACGGCGGCCCCGCGCTCGCCCCGCCGCCTCCGAGGCGGGGGAAGCTGCTGCCGGTCCTGGTCGGGGCCGGGGTGGTGGCGGCCGCCGCGGCGGCCGTCGGGTTCGTCGCGCTGCGTCCGTCGGGGCAGGAGGAGCAGGCGAGCCCGGCCGCCCGGCAGAGCACGCAGCAGGCCACCCAGCAGCCGGCTCAGCAGGCCACCCGGCCGGCCACGCCGCGCCCCGAGCAGACCGCCAGGTTCACCGTCCCGGTGGACATGTGCAGGCTGCTCACCGCCGGCCAGGTCGCCAAGCTCGCTCCCGGCGTGGGCAGGGGCCGGCGCGACGGCGACTCCTGCGAGTGGACCGCCCGCGGCAAGGGCATCAGCGTCCAGGCCATGGACCTCCAGGACCTTCAGGACAAGTGGGCCGGCGGGCCCGACGACGCCGAGCTGGAGTACGCCAACTACCGCAACCTTCGGGGCCAGCCCGCCAAGATGTCCTGGAGCTGGCCCGAGATCGGCCTCGAGAAGCCGGTCACCCAGCCGCGGGTGAACGTCGCCGACCTGGAGGGGATCGGCGACGAGGCGTTCACCTACGAGTACGCCGCCCCGCAGGGGAAGGCGGAGCACATCACGGTGATCTTCCGGCTCAGCAACCTGAACGTCGAGGTCGAGTACGTCGACGTGAGCAAGATCGGCGACAACGCGGCCATGCGGGAGGCGGCGAGGAACGCCGCACGGTGGGCCGCCCGGGCACTGAACGGCCAGGAGTGAGGCATGAACCAACCGCGACTCATCGGCGGCCGCTACCGGCTGATCGAACAGCTCGGCCGCGGCGGCATGGGCATCGTCTGGCGCGCCCAGGACACCGCGATCGGCCGTGAGGTGGCCGTCAAGCAGGTGCTGCTCCCGCCGAACCTCTCCCCCGCCGACCAGCACGCGCTGCGGCAGCGCACGCTGCACGAGGCCCGCTCGGCGGCCAGGATCCGGCATCCGGCCGTGGTGGCCGTGCACGACGTGGTCGAGGACGGCGGCGAGCCGTGGATCGTCATGGAGCTGGTGCGGGGGCGTTCGCTCGACCAGGTCATCAAGTCGGGCGGCCCGATGTCGCCGGCGTGGGCCGCGTCGATCGGGCTGTTCGTGCTGTCGGCGCTGGCCTCGGCGCACGCGCAGGGCCTGCTGCACCGGGACGTCAAGCCGGGCAACGTGCTGCTGTCCGACGACGGCCGCATCCTGCTGTCGGACTTCGGCATCGCCGCGCCCGCCGGAGCCGCCCAGCAGGGCGCGACCGCCCCCGTCGGCACGGCGGGGTTCACCGCGCCCGAATGCCTCACCGAGGGCGCGCTCCCCGGGCCGCCGTCGGACCTGTTCTCGCTGGGCGCGACCGTCTACACGGCGGTCGAGGGCGTCCAGCCGTTCCAGCGCAACACCGCGATCGCCACGCTCGGCGCGGTGATGACCGAGCCGCCGCGCCCGCCGCAGCGGGCGCGCACGCTGGCGCCGCTCCTGCTCGGCCTGCTCGCCAAGGACCCGGGAAGCCGTCCGGACCTGCGGACGCTGCGCCGGGCGTTGGAGCAGGTCGCGGGCCAGCCGGTGCCGACGGTCAGGGTTCCCGCGCCGGCGTGGGTGGTCCCGCGCGTGGCGGCGTTCGCGTCGGCGGCGGGTGTGGTCGTGGCGTTCGTCCTGGCGGTGACGCTGCTCCTGGTCACGTCGTCGTCCGCGGAACCGGCAGGCTCGACGTCGGCGGCGGCCACGACGGCCAGGCCCACCCCCAGCAAGCCCGCCCCCAGCAAGGCCCCGACCAGCGCGCCGCCGACCAGCGCCGCGCCCACGACGGCCGCGCCGGTGGCCAGCCAGGCGCCCACCCAGCCGCCGGGCAAGTTCTCCCGCATACCCAAGCCGTGCCAGCTGCTCACCCGGCAACAGGCCACCCAGCTCGTCGGCGCCTACATCACCACGTCCCGCAAGCCGTCGTTCCAGTGCTCGTGGAGCACGTCCGGGATCGCCCCCAAAGGCAAGGACCTGGCGCTCTTCCTCACCCTCTACTTCTATCCCCAGCAGGGCGACGGCTACGAGACCACACTCGCGCAGGAGCACGTGGCCGGGCGTAAGAAGGAGGGCGAGCAGAACGCGGGCAGGGGCGGCTCCGGCATGAGGCAGGGCGAGGTGTTCGACATTCCCGGCGCGGGCGACGAGGCGGTCGGCTGGGAGATCGAAGAGGACAGGGGCAGCAGCGGGAAGCGGTTCACCGTGAGCGCGACGTTCCGCACCGGCAACATGGTGGGCGACATCCGCTTCACCCACGACGTGGCCAAGGACCCCGCCCTGCGCGACAAGGCGGCCCAGGCCGCCAAGTGGCTCGCCGAGAACCTCGACAGCAAGGCGTCCTGACGCATGCGCGTGATCGCCGGACGCTACCAGCTCCTCTCGCCGCTCGGCGCGGGCGGCGCGGGCACGGTGTGGCGGGCCCGTGACGAGGTGCTGCACCGCGAGGTCGCGGTCAAGGAGGTGCGGCTGCCCCCGGGCGAGGACCGGCAGCGGGCGCTGGTCGACACGCTGCGCGAGGCGCGGGCGACGGCCGCGCTCAGCCATCCCTCGATCATCACCGTGCACGACGTGCTGTCGGAGGACGGCCGGCCGTGGATCGTCATGGACCTGCTGGCCGGACGGTCCCTGGGCGACCTGGTCAAGGAGCAGGGCCCGCTGCCGCCCGGCCACGTCGCCACAATCGGCCTGCGCGTGCTCGACGCGCTGGAGGTCGCGCACGGCCGCGGCATCCTGCACAGGGACGTGAAGCCGGGCAACGTCATGATCACCGACGGCGGCGAGGTCGTCCTGACCGACTTCGGCATCGCCGCGCACACCGGCGACATGCCGTCCGCCGACGCCGCGAACGGCGCGGTCGCCGGATCGCCCGGCTACGTCGCGCCCGAGCACCTGCGCGGCGAGCGCGCGGGCCCGGCCGCCGACCTGTGGTCGCTGGCCGCCACCCTCTACACCGCCGCCGAGGGCCGGCCGCCGTTCGCCCGCGAGTCGCCGATGGCGATCGTCGCGGCCGTGCTCACGATGCCACCGCCGCCGCCCGTCAACGCGGGCCCGCTCGGCGGGCTGCTCCTGGCGATGCTCAACGGGAACCCCGCCGCCCGTCCGGACCCGCGGCAGGTCAGGGCGCACCTACAGGCGGTGGCGGTGCGGCTGCCCGTGCGTCCGCGCGAGGTCGCGCCCGCCACGGTCCCGGTCAGGGCGGGACGCGGGCGCGCGCCGCTGGTGCTCGGAGCGGTGGCCGTCGTCGTGGCCGCCGGGGTCTCGGGCGCCGTCCTGCTCGGCAACCGCGCGCCCGCCACCCCGTCGCCGAGCGCCGTGGCCCAGTCGTCCGCACCGCCCGCCACCCCATCGCCCACCAGCACCGCACCGTCCACCGCGGCGCCGTCCACACCTGCCGCCACGGGCGACGGGACGTTCGCGCAACCGCCCGAGGCGTGCGAGCTGCTCACCACCGAGCAGGCCCAGCAGGTCCTGCCCGGCTCGCACAGCAGGCAGCCCGACTACTACGACACGAGCGAGTGCGACTGGACGGTCGGCGCGATCGGCGGGATCACCACCACCTCCATCAACCTCAAGGTCCGGCACTTCCCCCAGGTCGAGGCGGCCAGGCGCACCCTCACCCAGACCACCCGGTCCCGCGACGGGGCGGCGGGCACCGGCGAGTCCGTGACGACCCGGCGGACGCGGCCCGTCGACGCCGGCGACGGGGCCGTCGCCCAGGAGACCGAGGCGGGGATCACGCACACCTCGACCGTCACCGTGTGGATGCGGCTCAGCAACGTCATCGTGCAGATCACGGTCAGCACTCCCGAACGGACGAAGGTGACCCCCCGACTCCGCGCCACCGCCGACCGGGCCGCCCGCGCGGTCGCCGACACCCTCAGGAAGGCGACGTGACCTCCTCCCCATGCCCGGAGACCGGGGCCCGCACGCGCAAGGAGCTTCGATGAACGACTACCGGCGAGACGTCCCGACCCTGAGGATGCCGGACGCCGTCCCCACGCAGCAGTCGCGGCCGGGGCTGCTGGTGACGCCCGTGATGCTGGCCGGGGCCGCGGCCGCGGTGGTGGCGATGCTGTTCACCGTCCTGTTCCTGCTCACGCGTGTGCCGGAGAGGGCGGCGGCCGTCGCCGTGACCGAGCGGCCTTCGCACAGTGTGGCGCCCGTGGAGACGCCCAGCGAGCAGCCCGCCTCCAGCGCCCCCACCCCGAGCGACCCCGCGCCGACCGGGACTCCGGCCTACTCGCAGGCCGTCGACCCGTGCACGGCCGTCGGCGACGACCTCGTGCGGAAGCTCACCCTCTTTCCCGACAAGTCGCAGATCAGGGCGGACGAGTGCGAGTGGCGGACGCTGGACCCCGCGGCCGCGCTGCCGGGCAACGTCCAGTTCGCGCTCAAGGTGTCGGTGCGGGTGCTGCCCGGCGACCTGGCCGCGGCGCAGCAGCAGCTCCTCGCCCAGCGTCAGGACTCCGTCCTGCTCGCCAGGCAGTGGAGTCCGGCCGGCGTCGGCGAGGAGTCGTGGAGCACGCTCTACACGCTGGAACCCGACAACGCGGGTCCGACCGTCGCCACGGTCGGAGCCCGCGTCAGCAACGCCGTCATCCAGGTCACCTACCAGCGCCGGGTGACCGAGGACCCGTCAGGCCACCTCACCAAGGGCGCCGTGGAGGTGGCCAAGGCGGTGATCGCCAAGCTCGGCGCGGGCGGCTAGAGGTCACCGGGGGAAGCGGCCGCGCGTCAGTTGTACGGACGACGTACGTCGCTCAATACTAGAGTGGTACAAAAGGGGCCCAAAGGTGCCCCTGTGTCTGGATGAGGTTGACTGTTGGGCCGGGAGCTTGTCTTCGACCATGCGGTGCTGAGCGGCGCGGGACGACACATGAAGGACTCCGCCGCTCTGTTCAGACGCCACGCCGACAGCCTGCTCCTGACCGTGGGGGGCAGCGGCGGGGCGGCGTGGGGAGGCACCGCCCTGGGTGCGGCCGTCGACCAGCTCAACGACCTGGTCCAGCACGCCTGCGGGACGATGCACGGCAACCTCCACGCCACCGGCTCGGCCATCGAGGCGATGGCCGACGACCTGCGCGGGCGTATGGCCGCCGCCGAGGACGCGGTCGACGCCATCCGGCCGGAGGAGCCGTAGCGGATGGCGGTGACCCTCCCGGCCCACCTGGAGCCGGCGTTCCGCCTGCTCGGCGTGGAGTGGCTGCCAGAGGACGAGGACGGGCTGCGTACGTGCGCGGCCGCGTACCGTGCCTGCGCCACCTCGCTGCAGAGCGAGGTGCACCCCGCGGCGAACGGCGCGGTCGCGCACGCCGCCACGAACAACGCCGGTGACCACATCGACGCGGTCCAGACGCACTGGGTGCAGTACAACGAGCCGGACTCCGGGCACCTGGACGGCCTGGCGGCCTCCCTGCACGCCCTGGCCGACGCCCACGACCTGGCCGCCCGGCTCATCGAGATCGTCAAGGTGCTCCTGAGGCTGCTCGCGACGTACGTGTTCATCGCCCTGGCCTGGGCGCTGGCCACGGCGGCGATCTCCGGGGGGCTCGCCGCCGTGCGAGCGCGCGCCACCGTCGGGATCATGCGGGGCTTCGCTAGACGGGCCGTGGCGACCCTGCGCCGCAAGCTTGAGCGCTACTTCGGCCGCACCCTGATCCGGGCTGTGGAGACCCGCCTGCGCCGCCTGCTCGGCGCCAAGCCGCCCATGTTCGCCGCGGCGGCGAAGACCTCGCTGTTTCGCCGGGCACTCGGGCCCGCCGGCGTGCTGGCGGCGGCCGAGGGCGTCACCTTCCTGGACGAGGAACGGCCGGTGCGCCACCCGCACGGCCCGCCGAACCCGCCGAAGGGCGTCCCGTTCAACGGGGAGTACCGCATCGGCCCTCCCCAGGAGCCCGGGATCACCTTCGACGATCCCTGGCTGTTCGACCCCGATGCGAAGCCCACGGCGGCGGACTACGCGAACTGGTACAAGTGGCGTGGCCTCGCGCACGGCGAGGAGGCGATGCCGGGCTGGGACGACGCCGCCGCCGCGCTCAAGCACTATCTGGACGGCTCCGGAACCGACTTCGAGGTCGACTACGACAAGGCGTACAAGGAGGACAAGTCCGTCCGCGAGTCGGTCGACAGGGCGATCCGCCAGGCGCAGGAGCAGGCCGAGCGGCTCTCCAGGGAGAGCGGCCGGCAGGAGTTCCAGATGACCGGCCAGCCGCTCAAGGCCGGGGTGGAGACGGACAACTGGCGCGGCGCCCTGGGCCGCCACTCCATCTGGGGCAGCGGGAACGTCCGGATCGACGGGAACCAGGCGACCATGGACATCACCATCCACGCCCACGACCGGTACAACTTCAACAAGTACGACGACAACGGCGTCAAGACCGGGTGGACGAACCAGGAGAACGGCCGTTTCGAGGAGCTCGGCTGGGCCAGGTCGTACACCACCCGCGGGCAGTTGACACGCACGGTGACGTGGACCCTTCCGCCTGCCCGCGGTCGTTGACGGCTCCGCTACTGATCTGCGCAGGTCAGAGGTCGCGCAGGCCGAGCTGGCGGGCGATGAGCATGCGCTGCACCTCGCTGGTGCCCTCGCCGATCTCCAGGATCTTGGCGTCGCGGTAGAAGCGGCCGACGGGGAACTCGTTCATGAAGCCGTACCCGCCGAAGATCTGGGTGGCGTCGCGGGAGTTGTCCATGGCGGCGTTGGACGCGACCAGCTTGGCGATCGCCGCCTCCTTCTTGAACGGGACGTCCGCCAGCATCTTCTCCGCCGCGTGGTAGTAGGCCAGGCGGGCGGTGTGGACGCGGGCCTCCATGTCGGCGATCTTGAACTGGATGGCCTGGTAGTGGCCGATCGGGTGGCCGAACGCCTTCCTTTCCCTGACGTACTTGAGGCACTCGTCGACGCACCCCTGGGCCAGGCCCACGCTGAGCGCGGCGATCGCGATGCGCCCCTCGTCGAGGGTCTGCAGGAACTGCGCGTAGCCGCGTCCGCGCTCGCCCAGGAGGTTCTCGGCGGGCACCCGGCAGTCGGAGAACGACAGCTCGCGCGTGTCGGACGCGTTCCAGCCGACCTTGGAGTACTTCTTCGACACGGTGAACCCGGGGGTGCCGCTGGGCACCAGGATGGTGGAGATCTCCCGCTCGCCGGTGAGGGCCGCGACGCCCACCACGCCGGTGATGTCGGTGCCCGAGTTCGTGATGAACGCCTTGGTGCCGTTGATCACCCACTCCCCGCCGTCGAGCACGGCGGTGGTGCGCATGCCGCCGGGGACGTCCGAGCCGCCACCCGGCTCCGTCAGGCCGAACGCGCCCAGCATCTCGCCGCTGGCCAGCCGGGGCAGCCAGGCGGCCTTCTGCTCGGACGTGCCGAACCGGAAGATCGGCATCGCGCCCAGCGACACCGCGGCCTCCAGCGTGATCGACACGCTGGAGTCGACGCGGGCCAGCTCCTCCAGCGCCAGGCAGAGCGCGAAGTAGTCACCGCCCATGCCGCCGTACTCCTCGGGGATCGGCAGCCCGAACAGGCCCATCGCGCCCATCTGCCGGACGATGTCGTACGGGAACGCCTCGCGCTCGTAGTAGTCGCCGATCACGGGGGCCACGACGTCGCGGGCGAACGCCTCGACGGTCTTGCGCAGCTCTTCGTACTCGTCGCTCAGCATGGGGTGTCAACCTTTCGAGAGGGCCTGGACGACGCGCGAGGGGCTGGGACGGCCCAGCCTCCCGGCCAGCCAGGTGCTGGTGGTCACGAGCTTGTCCAGGTCGAGGCCGGTCTCGATGCCGAGCCCCTGCAGCATCCAGACGAGGTCCTCGGTGGCGAGGTTGCCGGTGGCGGACTCGGCATAGGGGCAGCCGCCGATGCCGCCCGTCGAGGCGTCCACGACGGTCACGCCGGCTCTGAGCGCGGCCAGCGTGTTGCCGAGCGCCTGCCCGTAGGTGTCGTGGAAGTGGACGGCCAGCCTTTCGGGCCCGCCGAACGCGTCGATGAGCGCGGCCACGTGACCGGGCGTGCCGACGCCGATCGTGTCGCCCAGCGACAGCTCGTAGCAGCCGAGGGCGAGCAGCCGCCTGCCGACCGTGACGACCTGCGAGATCGGCGTCGGCCCCTCCCACGGGTCGCCGAAGCACATCGACACGTACGCGCGGACCCTGACCCCGCTGTCCAGCGCCCTGGCCACGACCGGCTCGAACATCTCGAACTGGCTCTCCAGGCCGCGGTTGAGGTTCTTGGCGGCGAACGTCTCGGTGGCGCTGGCGAAGACGGCGATCTCGGCCACGCCGTGCTCCAGCGCCCTGTCGAGGCCGCGCTCGTTCGGGACCAGCACCGGGTAGCGGACCCCGGGCTTCCTGTCGAGCCTGGTGAGCAGTTCCTCGGCGTCGGCGAGCTGTGGCACCCATTTCGGGTGGACGAAGCTCGTCGCCTCGATCACCCGGTGGCCCGCGTCGGCCAGGCGGTCGATGAACTCGGCCTTGACCTCGACCGGGACGGTCACCGGCTCGTTCTGCAGGCCGTCGCGCGGGCCGACCTCGTAGATCGTGACCCGCTGCGGGAGTCCGTCCATCGGGTAGCGCATCACGCCTCCTGCCCGCTGTCCACGGCACTGACGACCGCCAGGACGGCGTCCATGTCGACCGGCTGGCCCGCCTGGACGGGCAGCTCGGTGACCAGCCCGTCGCGGGGGGCGGTCACGGTGTGCTCCATCTTCATGGCCTCCACGATGACGAGGGGCTGGCCCTCGCTGACCCGCTCGCCCGGCTGCGCCTTGACGACCAGGACGGTGCCGGGCATCGGGCTCCTGACCACGCCGTCGGCCGCGCCCGCCGCGCCGGGACGGTCGCCGGGGTCGCCGATCTTGTGCCTGGTGAAGGGCCAGGCCTGGCCGCCGCTGCCGAGCCAGAGGGTGTCGTCCCTGCGGGCCAGGGCGTAGTGCCGGGTGCGGCCGTCGAGGGTGACGGACAGCTCACCGTCGCCCTGGCGGATCCGCGCGGGGACGGCCCGTCCGTCCACCCGCACCTCGGCCGAGCGGTGGGGCAGGCCCCTGACGGCGATCGCGTGCACGCCGTCGCGGGACTCCAGCCGCCAGGTGGTCCACGCGGGCTCGCCGGCCCGCCAGCCGTCCGTGATCTCCCACGGGTCGGCCCCCTGGGGCATCGCGTGGAAGGCCAGGGCCGCGGCGGCGAGCACGTCGGACGGCGTCTCGGACGCGGGCACCAGCTCGGGCAGGACGCGCTCGACGAGCCCGGTGTCCAGCTCGCCCGCCCGCACGACGGGGTGCGCGGCGAGCGCCCGCAGGAACGGGACGTTGGTGGTGACGCCGAGGATCACGGTGGCGGCGAGGGCCCGGTCGAGCGTCCGCAGCGCGGTGTCGCGGTCGGGGGCCCAGGCGATCACCTTGGACAGCATCGGGTCGAACTCGCTGCCCACGACGCCTCCCTCGACGAGCCCCGAGTCGACCCGCACGACGGGCAGGCCGTACCCGGCGCGCTCGTCGGACGGCGACTGTGCGCGGGATCCGGGCGGCGGGCCGTCGGCGGGTTCACGGAGGGCGAGGACGGGTCCGCCGGTGGGGAGGAAGCCGCGGGCCGGGTCCTCGGCGTAGACGCGGGCCTCCACGGCGTGGCCGGTGAGGCGCACGTCGGCCTGGGTGAGCGGGAGAGCCTCGCCCGCGGCCACGCGGAGCTGCAGTTCCACCAGATCCAGGCCCGTCACCAGCTCCGTCACCGGGTGCTCCACCTGGAGGCGGGTGTTCATCTCCATGAAGTGGTACGCGCCGGTCGTGCCGTCGACGATGAACTCGACCGTGCCCGCGCCGGTGTAGCCCACGGCCCTGGCGGCCTCCACCGCCGCGGCGCCCATCGCGGCGCGGGTCTCGGCGGTGAGGAAGGGCGAGGGCGCCTCCTCGATGATCTTCTGGTGGCGGCGTTGCAGGCTGCACTCGCGTTCACCCAGGTGGACGACCGTGCCGTGGGTGTCGGCGAGGATCTGGATCTCGATGTGCCGCGGGTTCTCGACGTACCGCTCGATCAGCAGGGTCCCGTCGCCGAAGGCCGCGGCGGCCGTGCGGCGGGCGGACTCGAGGGCGTCGGGCAGCTCGGCGGCGGACCGGACGAGGATCATGCCCTTGCCGCCCCCGCCCGCCGACGGCTTGATCAGGGCCGGGAAGTCGCGCCAGGACGCCAGGTCGTCGCCCGGCTCGGCACCACCGGGAACGACGGGAACCCCGGCGGCCGACACGGTGGCCTTGGCGCGGATCTTGTCGCCCATCGCCTCGATGGCCTGCGGCGGCGGGCCGACGAAGGCGACGCCGGCCTCGGCGCAGCGGCGGGCGAAGGCGGCGTTCTCCGCCAGGAAGCCGTAACCGGGATGGACGGCCCCGGCGCCCGTCTCCTGGGCGGCCGCGATGATCGCCTCAATGTCCAGATATTTCGGGATCTGGAGGGCGATGTCGGCTTCCAGGACGTGCCTGGCGCCCGCGTCCGAGGGGGTGTGCACGGCCACCGAGGTGATGCCGAGGGCGCGCAACGTCCGGATGATCCGGACGGCGATCTCACCGCGGTTCGCGATGAGCACGCGGTCGAACACCGCGAGAGGGTGTGGCGAGTGTTCCATGAGCGCGATCACATCCGGAAGACGCCGTAGCCGACGGGTTCGAGCGGGGCGTTGGCCGCCGCGGAGAGCGCCAGTCCCAGGACGGTACGGGTGTCGAGCGGGTCGATCACGCCGTCGTCCCAGAGCCTGGCGGTGGAGTAGTAGGGGTTGCCCTGGTGCTCGTACTGGGCCCTGATCGCGTCGGCGTCGGCGCTGCCCACCGTGGTCAGGACGTTCGCCGCCTGCTCGCCGCCCATGACCGAGATGCGGGCGTTCGGCCACATCCACAGGAACCTGGGCGAGTAGGCGCGTCCGGCCATCGCGTAGTTGCCCGCGCCGAACGAGCCGCCGATCACCACCGTGAACTTGGGCACCCGCGCGCACGAGACGGCCGTGACCATCTTGGCGCCGTGCTTGGCGATGCCGCCCGCCTCGTACGCCTTGCCGACCATGAAGCCGCTGATGTTCTGCAGGAACACCAACGGGATCCGCCTCTGGTCGCACAGCTCGATGAAGTGCGCGCCCTTCATCGCCGACTCGCTGAACAGGATGCCGTTGTTGGCGACGATCCCGACCGGATGCCCGTGCAGGTGGGCGAACCCGGTGACCAGGGTCGGGCCGTACTCGGCCTTGAACTCCAGGAAGCGCGAGCCGTCGACCAGCCGGGCGATCACCTCGCGCACGTCGTAGGGCTGGCGGGTGTCGGCGGGGACGAGCCCGTAGAGGTCGCGCGGGTCGAGCCCGGGCTCCTCGGGCCGCACGCTCTCCCAGGGCCGCGGCGGGCGGGGCGCCAGCGTGGAGACGATGTCACGGACGATGGCCAGCGCGTGCGCGTCGTCCTCCGCCAGGTGGTCGGTGACGCCGCTGACCCGCGCGTGCAGCTCGCCGCCGCCGAGCTCCTCGGCGCTGACCTCCTCGCCGGTGGCCGCCTTCACCAGCGGCGGGCCGCCGAGGAAGATCGTGCCCTGGCCGCGGACGATGACGGCCTCGTCGCTCATGGCCGGCACGTACGCGCCACCCGCCGTGCAGGAGCCGAGGACAGCGGCGATCTGCGGGATGCCCCGCGCGGACATGGTCGCCTGGTTGTAGAAGATGCGCCCGAAGTGCTCGCGGTCGGGGAAGACCTCGTCCTGCTTGGGGAGGAACGCGCCGCCCGAGTCGACGAGGTAGACGCACGGCAGCCGGTTGTGCAGGGCCACCTCCTGCGCGCGCAGGTGCTTCTTGACCGTCATGGGGTAGTACGTGCCGCCCTTGACGGTGGCGTCGTTGGCCACGATCACGCACTCGCGCCCGGCGACCCGGCCGACGCCGGTGATGATCCCGGCGGCGGGCGCCTGGTCGTCGTAGAGGCCGTGGGCGGCGAGCGGCGACAGCTCCAGGAACCGCGAGCCGGGGTCGAGCAGGCTGTCGACGCGGTCGCGCGGGAGCAGCTTGCCCCGCGACACGTGCCGCTGCCGCGACCGTTCGGGGCCGCCCAGCGCTGCCACGGCCAGGCGTTCACGCAGCTCCGCCGCCAGGCGCTCGTTCAGCTCGGCGTTGCGCTTGAAGCCCTCACCGGCAGGGTCGGCGGCCGACTTCAGCACCGGCCAGTCGCTCATGTGTCCCCTCTCGTTCTGAGCGAGATGTTAGTCATCATTAACGAAACCGTCTACCATGTGAGACGTGATGACCCCGCGGACATCTACCCGCAATCGCAACCGGCGCACGGAGATTCTCGAGGCCGCCGCCGGGCTCTTCGCCGCACGCGGCTTCCACGGGGTCTCGATCGAGGACATCGGCGGCGCGGTCGGCGTCTCAGGCCCCGCCCTCTACCGGCACTTCAGCGGCAAGGACGCGCTGCTGGCCGAGATGCTGCTCGACATCAGCTCCCGGCTGCGCGAGTCGGCCGTGGCCGTCGTCACGTCCGCGAGCGGGCCGGCCGAGACGCTCGACGCGCTGCTCAACGTCCAGATCACGTTCGCGCTCGAGCAGCCCGCGCTGATCACCGTGCACGACAGGGAGCTGGGCAACGTCCCCGAGCAGGAGCGGCGGCAGATCAGGCGGCTGCAGCGGCTCTACGTCGAGGAGTGGGTGACGGTGCTGGCCGAACTGCACCCCCTGTGCCCGCCGCCGCGGCTGCGCGCCGCCACGCACGCCGTCTTCGGCCTGCTCAACTCGACCCCGCACAGCGCGGGCGAGCTTCCCGCCCAGGCGATGCGCCCCCTGCTGCACGCCATGGCCCGCGCGGCCATCGACGCCTCGGTTAACGTCCACTAACGCCCGGGCGAACTCTCCCCCGCCACGCGCGCCCCCGGCCTGCGCGGCGGACGACCTGAGGCGCCTTCAGCCCTTGCGCGGCGGCTCGGCCCCCTTCTCCCTCGACGCCCCACGAGCAGGGCACGGCCGTGTCTCCTCCTCTTCCAACAAAAGGATTGCTTGCCTCAAATATCTAGATATATCGTCAAGCTATCTCGATAGTAGAGATTGGGGCGAATATGCACGATCCACACATCTGGCACGAAGAGCACCCGTTCCCACCAGGTCCCCCGGCGCCGCCCGGCGTTCCGCCACACCACTTCCCCCCGCCTCCCGGCCCTCCGCTCCCACCGATGCCCCCGCCCGGGTGGGAGGGGGCGGCCCCCAGGATCCGGCGGGGCGACGTGCGGGCGGCGCTGCTGAGCCTGCTCAGCGAGGAGCCCAAGAACGGCTACCAGATGATCCAGGACATCGAGGTCCGCAGCCGCGGCGTCTGGCGGCCGAGCCCCGGATCGGTCTACCCCGCCCTCCAGCAGCTGGAGGACGAGGACCTGGTCAGGAGCGACGAATCAGGCGGGAGCCGTACGTACCGGCTGACTGAGGCGGGACGCGAGCACGCCCTGCGCCACCTCGACGGCGAGGCCCCCTGGGACGAGGTGGCCCGCACGGTCCCCGAGGACCGCCACGAGCTGCGCCTGCTCTGGGCCCAGCTCAACGAGGCGTGCATGCACCTCGTCCGCACGGCCAACGACCACCAGGTCGCCCAGGCCAAGAAGCTGCTCAAGCAGACGCGCAAGGCCGTCTTCCAGATCCTGGCGGAGGACTGAGATGGCAGCGGAGACCGCGGTGGCCGTCCGGGCTCTGAAGAAGACCTACGGGAAGGTCGAGGCCGTCAAGGGCGTCGACTTCGAGGTCGCGCCCGGCGAGGTGTTCGGCTTCCTCGGCCCGAACGGCGCCGGAAAGACCACCACGATCAGCATGCTGTGCACGCTCGTCAACCCGACGGGCGGCAGCGCCACGGTCGCCGGGTACGACGTCGTCAAGGAACGCGACGAGGTGCGCAGGAACATCGGGCTCGTCTTCCAGGACCCCACCCTCGACGGCTACCTGAGCGCCGAGCAGAACCTGCGCTTCCACGCCGAGTTGTACGGCGTCCCGAAGAGCGCGGTGGACGACCGCATCAGGCAGGTCATGGAGATGGTCGCCCTCTGGGACCGCAAGGACGCCAAGGTCATGACGTTCTCCGGCGGCATGAAACGACGGCTGGAGATCGCCCGCGGCCTGCTCCACTCCCCCAGGGTGCTGTTCCTGGACGAGCCGACGGTCGGACTCGACCCGCAGACCCGCGCGGCCATCTGGGGTTACATCAACCAGCTTCGGCTCATGGAGGACATCACCATCTTCATGACCACCCACTACATGGACGAGGCCGAGTACTGCGACCGGATCGCGATCATCGACCACGGCGAGATCGTCGTCATCGACTCGCCGGAGAGGCTGAAGGCCAGCGTCGGCAAGGACCGCGTGCAGATCCAGACCGGCGACGACGAGGCCGCCATCACGGCGCTGCGCGACCGGTTCGGCCTGGACGCCGCCGTGCACGAGGGCGCGGTGACGTTCGCCGTGGCCTCCGGCGAGGAGTTCGTGCCCAGGCTGTTCGCCGAGCTCGGCATGCCGATCAGGTCCGTGAGCGTCTCGCGGCCTTCGCTCGACGACGTCTTCATGTCCTACACCGGCTCCACGATCCGCGACGCCGAGTCCGGCACCGACGGCAAGGCGTGGATGAGAGCGATGGCGAGGCGATGAACGTGGCGACGGAGGCGATCGGCGTCCGCGTGCCCGTGCGCAGCACCGGGCACGACCTGCGGGCGATCAAGATAGTCCTGCACAGGGAGATGCTGCGGTTCGTCAACGACCGCACCCGCATGCTCTCGATGCTGCTCCAGCCGGTGCTCTGGCTCTTCGTCATGGGGACGGGGCTGGGCTCACTGGTGCGCGGATCGATCCCCGGGGTCGACTACCGCACGTTCATGTACCCCGGCATGATCTCGATGACCGTGATCATGACCGGTATGTTCTCCGCCGCCTCCATCGTGTGGGACCGCGAGTTCGGCTTCCTGCGCGAGATGCTCGTCGCACCCGTCTCGCGCGGGGCGATCGTGGTGGGCAAGTGCCTGGGCGGCGCGCTCGTGGCCACCGGCCAGGGCGTCGTCATCCTGGCCATGGCCGGGCTGGTGGGGGTGCCCTACTCGCCCACCCTGATCATCACGCTGCTGGCGGAGATGTTCCTGGCGGCATTCACGATCACCGCGTTCGGCGTCATGCTGGCTGCCCGGATGAAGAACATGCAGACCTTCTTCGGGCTGATGCAGATGGCCATCATGCCGATGATGTTCCTGTCGGGGGCGATGTTCCCGCTGGCGAACCTGCCCTCGTGGCTGCACGTCCTGACGGTGGTCAACCCGATGACGTACGCCGTGGACCCGATGCGCGAGGCGGTCTTCTCCCACCTGGACGTGCCGGCGCCGGTCGACGCGGTGCTCAACCCCGGGGTGCGGTGGTTCGACTTCCAGGTGCCGGTGGCACTGGAACTCGGCCTGGTGGCAGCCCTCGGGCTGGCCCTGCTCGCCGTCGGCATCGCCCAGTTCAGGCGGGCCGAGTAGACGTCCGTGCTGGTCCGGATATGCCCGCGTCCGTACCAGCACACGTTTTCGCATTCCCCTGCGCCGCTTCAGTCACGGAGGGTAGCTTTCCCGATACGGATGCCAACCCCCCTGTCGAAAAGGAGCATCCCATGCTTGATTCCCAAGCGGAGTTTCACGACGTGCATGTCCGGCTCTCAGCCCTCGAGTCATCTACAGTGAGCGGCATGCCCGAGACGACCGTCGCAGAACGCTTCACCTCGCTCCACGACCGCGTTGACGTAGTCGGCAAGAACATCATCGACCTGATCAACAAGCGATCGAACAAGCTCGATGAGCAGATCCACGCCCTCCGCATCGACACCCTCCAAGGGCTGGGTCAGGTGAAGGGCGAGATCTCGAGGGTCGAACTGCGAATCGACAAGATCTACCACCGGCTGGACATGCACGACGGCCGCTTCAACGAACTCGAAGCGAGCATGTCTGAGCAGTTCATGGCCGTGGACGAGAAGTTCAGGCAGGTAGACAAGCGATTCGAGCAGATCGACCGACGCTTCGAGCAGGTGGACCAGCGCTTCGAGCAGATCGACCGACGCTTCGAGCAGGTCGACGACCATCTCACTCAGATCGACGAACGGCTCGTCAAAATCGACGAGCGGTTCGAAGCGGTCGACGCGCGCTTCGAGAAGATCGACAAGCAGTTCGACAAGGTCGACGGCGACTTGGGCGACCTCAAGGCGATGTTGGTGAGTCTGGGGGCGAAGGTTCCCGAGAAGGCGTAGGAACGGCGGGCGAGGCTCGGGGCCCCGTGCCTCGCCTTACATTTGGCCCTGGATCGGGGCCTATCGGACCGGCCCCGACAACCTGTCACCACCGACGGGAAGACGAAGGCGGCTCCTGGGAGACATAATCGGGCTTGTGGCGCGCGACACTGTTGAGACTCACTTCACCCAGGCCGTTGCGACGCTGAAGGGAGGCGTCGCCAGAGACCCAGGTCAGCCGATCCGCGAGGGCACCTCGCTGACGGGCGGGCAGTGTCGCACCCTGTTCCGGAGCCAGCTCGACAGCCGCCTGCTCGACATCGCCGCCCGCTGGCTGCGCGAGCAGGACGAGGGCTTCTACACGATCGGCTCCGCCGGGCACGAGGGCAACGCGGCCGTCGCCGCCGCGCTCAGGCCCGACGACCCCGCGCTGCTCCACTACCGTTCCGGCGCCTTCTACCTGGCGCGGTCCGAGCAGGCGGGCCGGCTGCCCGAGCAGGGCATCCGCGACGTCCTCCTGGGGCTGACCGCCTCGTCGGAGGAGCCGATCGCGGGCGGTCGGCACAAGGTGTTCGGCCACCCCGACCTGGCGATCATCCCGCAGACCTCGACGATCGCCAGCCATCTGCCGCGCTCCGTGGGCGTGGCGTTCGCCATCGAGCGCGCCCGCGCGCTGGGCGTCCCCTCTCCCTGGCCCGAGGACGCGATCGCGGTGTGCAGCTTCGGCGACGCCTCGACCAACCACGCGACGGCGCTGTCGGGGTTCAACACGGCCGCCTACGCCACCCATCAGGGGCAGGCGCTGCCGCTGCTGTTCGTCTGCGAGGACAACGGCATCGGCATCAGCGTCCGCTCGCCCAAGGGGTGGGTGGAGGCGGCGGCGCGGCGTCCGGGCATCGAGTACTTCGCCGCCGACGGCTGCGACCTGGCCGAGGCGTTCGACGCGGCGACGCGGGCCGTCCAGCACGTGCGCGAGCGGCGCTCCCCCGCGTTCCTGCACCTGAGCACGGTCCGGCTGATGGGCCACGCGGGCTCCGACGTCGAGTCCGCGTACCGCACGCAGCGCGAGATCCGCGCCGACCTGGAGCGCGACCCGCTCCTGCGTACCGCGCAGCTGCTCGTCGAGGCGGGCCTGATCACGCCGGACGACCTGCTCAAGCAGTACGAGTCGGCGCGCGAGCACGTGCTGCGCATCGCGCTGGAGACGACCCGCAGCCCACGGCTCCGCTCGGCCGAGCAGGTCATGGGGCCGATCGCACCGCGCAGCGCCGACATGATCGCCAAGATCAGCCCGGTCGCGGCGGAGGCGTCTGACAGGGACCGGGCCTTCGCCGGCACGCTGCCCGAGAACGAGAAGCCGCTGACGCTCGGCCAGTCGATCAACCGCACGCTCGCCGACGCGCTGGCCGTGTACCCGGAGATGATGGTCTTCGGCGAGGACGTCGCCAAGAAGGGCGGCGTCTACGGCGTGACGCGGGGCCTGCAGAAGCGCTTCGGCGCCACCCGGGTCTTCGACACCCTCCTGGACGAGCAGGCCATCCTGGGCCTGGCCCTCGGCTCCGGCGTGTCGCGGCTGCTGCCGGTGCCGGAGATCCAGTACCTGGCCTACCTGCACAACGCGCTCGACCAGATCCGTGGCGAGGCGTCGACGCTGTCGTTCTTCTCACAGGGCTCCTACACCAACCCGCTGGTCGTGCGGGTCGCCGGGTACGCCTACCAGAAGGGGTTCGGCGGCCACTTCCACAACGACAACGCGGTCGGGGCGCTGCGCGACATCCCCGGTCTGGTGATCGCCTCGCCGTCGCGTCCCGACGACGCCTCGGCGATGCTGCGCACCTGCCTGGCGGCGGCGCGCACCGAAGGGTCGGTGTGCGTGTTCCTGGAGCCGATCGCGCTGTACCACACGCGTGACCTGTTCGACGAGGGCGACGGCAAGTGGCTCGCGCCGTACGTGCCGCCGTCGCGCTGGCGGGAGGCGCACGTCCCGATCGGGCGGGCCCGCTCGTACGGCGACGGGCGCGACCTGACGATCGTGACCTTCGGCAACGGGGTGCGGATGAGCCTGCGGGCGGCGGTCAAGCTGACCCAGGAGGGCTACAGCTGCCGGGTGCTGGACCTGCGCTGGCTGTCGCCGCTGCCGGTGGAGGACCTGCTGCGGGCGGCGGAGCTGACGGGCAAGGTGCTGATCGCCGACGAGACCCGGCACTCGGGCGGCGTCTCGGAGGGGGTCGTGGCGGAGCTGGTCGACGCGGGCTTCTCGGGGCCGATCGCCCGGGTGACGTCCGCTGACAGCTTCATCCCGCTCGGTGATGCCGCCAACCTCGTGCTCCTGTCCGAGGAGGAGATCGAGCAGGCCGCGCGCAAGCTGCTCGGCTGACACGCGGCACGGGTCAGTAGGGGCTTGGGGCGCCGAACATCTCCGGGACTCGGGAGGCCAGCGCGACGTCCCCTGTCACCTTCAGCCGTCCCGACACGAGGAGCGCCGCCGGGTTGGACGTGCCCGCGAGGATGCGGAGCAGGTCGGCGGCGGGCATCGAGAGGGTCAGCCTCGCGTTCCGGGCGTGTCCGGGACGGGCGCGGGCGCGGTCGCCGCTGATGGCGACGGTCCACGTGGCCCGCGGCCCGAGGCGGAACTCGATCAGGCCGCGGAAGCCCGCCGCCCTGGCTGGGTCGAACGACCTGGCCATCAGGGTGAACAGCAGCCGCTGCGCGGCGGGGCCGAACCAGCGGGCCAGTTCCTCGTCCGTCCGGTTCGCCACGAGCCGGGCCAGCAGCCGCCGCCCGCTCCGCCGGGCGTTCCTGCGAGCCGCCGCGAGGACGTCGCCAGGAGCCGGGACCGGGGCCCGCGGCCGCGTGACCCGGGCGAGCTCCGCCTCCTCGTCGATCGGGTACGGCTCGGCCATGGTCCTGGCGGGAGCCCGCCTGGCCAGGGCGGATTCGACGGCCGGGGCGAGCCGGTCACGCCTGGCCCGCTCGCGCTCCTCCCGTCCGTCGGCGAAGACCGGCAGGACCTTCTCGCCGAACAGCTCCAGGCTCTCGCAGATGTGGTCGTGGCGGTTGGGCCCGGCCTGCAACACGAAGATCATCTGGTCGACGCCCGCCGCCTCGTAGCGTCGGATCAGGTCGATGAGGTGCTGTGGCGTGCCGAGCGCGCCACCCAGCGGGTCCCCGCCCCGCAGCTCCGGGGCCTGTTCCAGGAAATCTCGCCAGATGTCGCCGTGGCCCGGTAGGTGCCCGGACGGCCCGTAGTAGTGCGCCAGCGCGTACGCGAAGAACCCCGCCCCCATCGCCCCTCTCCGGCGGGCCTCCTCCGCGTCCTCGTGGCACATCATCGGCAGCACGACGGCGAGGTTGGCGTTCACCGCGAACCCGGCGGGCACGCACTCCTCCGACGCCAGCAGCCGGTAGTAGTCGCGCGACCACGCGGCCGCGTCCTCCGGGTGGATGAACGCGAACGACAGCGCGCCGATCCCGTTGCGCGCCGCCAGGTGGATGGTCTCCCGGCGCGAGCAGGCCACCCACAGCGGCGGGTGCGGCTTCTGCACGGTCTTCGGGATCACGTTGCGCGGCGGCATCCGCAGGTAGGGCGAGTCCCATCCGGCGAACGGCTCCTCCACGAACATCCGGGTGACGGCGTCGATGGAGTCCTGCCACATGTCGCGCTTGCGGTCGCGGACCACGCCGAACCCGCCCAGCTCGGCGGCCGAGCTGGCCTCGCCGGTGCCGAAGTCGACCCGTCCGCCCGAGACCAGGTCGAGTGTGGCGATCCGCTCGGCGACCCGCGCCGGGTGGTTGACGGGCGGCGGGAGCTGCACGATGCCGTGGCCGAGCCGGATGTTCCTGGTGCGCTGCGAGGCGGCGGCGAGGAACACCTCGGGCGCGGCCGAGTGCGAGTACTCCTCCAGGAAGTGGTGCTCGACCTCCCAGACGTAGTCGAAGCCCACCCTGTCGGCGAGTTCGACCTGCTCGAGCGCGTCGGCGTAGAGCCGCTGCTCGCTGTCGGCCTCCCACGGCCTGGGCAGCTGGTGTTCGTAGAAGATTCCGAACCGCACACTCCGGACGCTAGGCGTCCGCTCGGCGCCAGGCAACGTTCGCGTCGGCGCGTTCCGCCGGGAACTGTGCGCGCCCGCCTCACCGGGCGCCGGTCCTAATCTTGGATTTCAACTCGCCGTGAAAGTGATCCGGCGGATCGGGAGATAAGTGATTGACCGCTGATCGCGTCCGAAGGGTTGCACATGACGGGGGAAACATCGTGACGGCGATGTCGTGGGCCGCTGAGGACGCCGGGCCCATCCAGTACGGCCTGGACGACGCCGAGGCGTTCGGCACCGTGTTCGACGCCTACTTCGGCGAGATCCACCTCTACGTCGCCCAGCGTCTCGGCGCCGACAGCGCCGAGGACGTCGTCGCCGACACCTTCCTCATCGCCTTCCGCAAGCGCGCCCAGTACGACCCGGCCCGCGCCACCGTGCGTTCCTGGCTGTACGGGATCGCCACGAAGCTCGTCGGCAAGCACCGCCGCCAGGAGGCTCGGACGCTGCGCGCGCTCGGCAGGCACGGGCCCGACCTCGACGCCCCCGGCCACGAGGACCGGGTGAGCGCGCGGGTCAGCGCGCAGAGCCTGCGTCCGAGCCTGGCCGCCGCGCTGGCGGAGCTCCACCAGCGCGACCGCGACGTCGTGCAGCTCGTCGCCCTCGCCGGGCTGAGCCACGACGAGGTCGCCGCGGCGCTGGGCATCCCGTACGGCACGGTGGCGTCCCGGCTGAACCGGGCCAGGAAGAAGCTGCGCGCGGCCCTGGGCGGCGCCAACCCGATGCTCGCCCTGGAGGAGGCCGATCATGGATGAGCCGGGCCGGCTGATGGGGGGCGACCCCGCGTCCGCGGATGAGCTGGGCCTGCTCCGTGAGCTGCACGGCAGGCCGGAGGCCGATCCGGCGTTGCGGGCCAGGGTTCGCGACCTGCTCGTGGCCGAGCCGCGCCGGGCCCGGCGCAGGCGGCTGGGCTGGTCCGTGGCGCTGGCGGGGCTCGCGGCGGCGCTGGTCGCGGGGGTGCTCGTGCTGCCCGGCGGGCGGGCGCCGGACCAGGTGGTTTCCGGGCGGTCGATCCTGCTGGCGGCGGCCGCCTCGGCCGCGTCCGGGCCCGCGTCCAGGGACGGCTACTGGCACGTCAGGAAGCAGTCGGGCACGACGATCAGCGAGCTGTGGGCGACCCGGGACGGGCGGGCCTGGCGCAGCGAGGGGACTCTGGGGGCGCGTCCGAGGATCACCGAGGTCACCGGCAGGGCGCCCTTCAGCATGGCCGGCCGGGACCTGACCTTCGCCCAGATCCAGCGCCTTCCCGCCGACGCCGGCGCGCTGAAGGAGCGGGTGGCCGGGGTGCTGCCGGCCGGGTCGGCTGACGGCGTCCTGGCCGACGCGCTCAGCGGCCTGCTGTGGAGCAAGCCGTCGCCGCCCGGCGTGCGCGCCGCCGCCTACAGGCTGCTCGCCGACCTGCCGAACGTCCGCTACCTGGGCAGTCGCGCCGACCAGCGGGGCAGGCAGGGGGACGCGTTCTCCTTCGCGCCCGGCGATCCGGACGTCCAGCGCACCCTGATCATCGACCCGGCCAGCTCGCAGGTGCTGTCGTCCACCGACAGCGGCGGGCCGGACGGCCCTGGGGAACGGGTCGAGCTCGTCCTTGAGGCCGGATGGACCGACAAGGGGCCGCCCGCAGGTTCGTAACCCCGCTTGGCGCGCGTACGGGGGCGGTCCGGTTCCGCGCGGCCTTCGTGAAGGCCATCGGACGGGCATAGGAGCCACGCGCCCGCGCTAGGTCCGTGTCGGCGCCGGCCGCCGCGCGTGCGTGCCGCATGCCCGGGTCCGCCCCCGCACATCGAACGCCTTTCACCGCGCGGGTCCGGCCGCGCACATCCGCAGTTTCCGCCGCGCGGGTCCCGCCGCGCACGTCCTTTCCGCCGCGCGTGGGTTTCGCGCGCCCGAAATCAGGAGCGACCTCGTGTTCTGGCGTGTCCGGAACGGCCGGGCGATCTGCCTCGCCGACCAGTTCCCCACCATCAACGTGCCGGAGGTCATGGACGGGCGGGTGACGTTCGCGGGCCTGCCGCCGGTCGATCTCGGCACGGACGCGGACATCGACTGGCGGCAGAACCCGCACGGCAACCGCTCCTGGGCGCTGAACCTGCACGCGCTGCGCTGGGTGGGACGGCTGGTCGCCGAGTACGAGCGGTCGGGGCGGCGGGACCACCTCGACCGGGCCGCCGCGCTGATCGACGACTGGCTGCGCGCGAACCCCCGACGCGGCCGGGACGTCAGCCCCTGGGCGTGGTCCGAGCACGCCGTGGCGCTGCGCGCGCCCGTCCTCGTCTGCCTCAGCGCGCACGTGCGCACCCCTCGCCTGTGGGACGGGCTCGCCGAGCACGGCGCGGTCCTCGCCGATCCCGCGCTCTACCGGGAGGGTCACAACCACGGGCTGGACCAGGACATCGCGTTGCTGGTGGTCGGCTGCAGGCTGGGCCGCGACAGGTGGCGGGACCTGGCGATCCGGCGGATGACCCGCTCGGCCGAGCTGGCCGTCGACGCGCAGGGCGTGCTGCACGAGCAGGCCCCGAGATACGGCCTGTACGTGCACCGGCGGCTGGGGGCGGCCCTGCGGGCGATCGAGGCGAGCGGCGCCGACGTGCCCGCCTCGCTGGCCGCCCGGCGCGCCGCGCTCGAGACGTACGTCGTCCACGCCACCCAGCCCGACGGCCGCCTGGCGCCCATCGGCGACAGCCCCGCCGACACGCGGCCCACCGGCTTCCCGCCCGGCGGCGGGCCCCTGGTGCGGGTGTTCGACGGCGGCTACGTCTTCGGCCGGACCGCTTGGGGCAACGCGCGGTCGGCGTACTACTCGATCCGGTTCGGCCCCGGGCGGCGGTTGCACGGGCACGAGGACCACCTGGGCGTCACGTACTACGCGCACGGCCGTCCGATCCTGGTGGAGGCCGGGTTCCACTCCTACGAGAAGACGGCCTACCAGGAGTGGACCCGCTCGCCGGAGGCGCACAACGTCCCCGTCGTGACAGGCGCGGAGTTCCGGCCGGGCACGGCGACCCGGCTGGCCGGTTCCACGGTGGAAGCGGCGCGGGAGTCGTTCCGGCTGGCCGACGACGCCTACGGCGTCCGACGGACGCGCGAGGTGCTGGTCAGTCACGGGGCCGACCTGATGGCGGTGCTGGACGAGGCGCCCGCCGGGCACACGATGCGCAGCCTGTGGCACTTCGACCCGTCCCTCCGGCTGGTGTCGCGGTGCGACGGCGTCGTGGTGCTCGGCGACGGCGACTGGCGGGTGAGCCTCCTGCAGCTGGCGGTCCCGCAGGCGCGGCCCGTCGGCGGTCAGACGGTGCGGCCCGGCCGGGTCTCGCCCGGGTACCTGCGCACGGAGGAGACGGTGACCGTCGAGTCCCCGGACGCGGCCCGCCTGCTCACCCTGATCGTGCCGGGCAGCGCGGACCCCGAGGTCTCGGCCGACGGCGACCTGGTCACCGTGCACACCCCCGGCGGCCCGGTCACCCTGCGCGCGACGCGGCTGTGCCAGGCGCGATAGACCTGTGGATCGTTCCCGAGGCGACACAGCGCCGGCCCCGGACACGGTTGCCTGATCGCCGGGGGTGTCAGAGCCAGTCGCGGCGTTTGAAGACCATGTAGAGGACGAGGCAGACGGCGGCCATGAGCAGGATGGCGAACGGGTAGCCGAACACCCAGTGCGTCTCGGGCATGAAGTCGAAGTTCATCCCGTAGATGGTGCCGACCAGCGTCGGGGCGAACAGGATGGCCGCCCAGGCGGAGATCTTCTTGACCTCCTCCCCCTGCCGGATGCTGGCCTCGGTCATCCTGGCCATCTCGGCGTTCTGCTGCTGGGTCACCATCGTCGCGTTGACCAGCAGGATGTCCTGGAGCAGCAGGCGGAAGGAGGCCACCCGCTCCATCACGGTGATCGCGTGGTCGGCGACGTCCCGCAGGTAGCTCTGCAGCTCGTCGTTGACGCCGTACTTGGCGGCCCCGGCGATGAACCCGTCGATCATCCGCACCAGCGGCGCGGTGGCCCGCTGGAACTCGATGACCTCGCCCGACAGCTCGTAGACGCGGCGCGAGACCGTCGGGTCGCCGCCGAACACCTGGGCCTCGATCTCCTCGATGTCCTTCTGCAGCCCGGCCACGACGGGGGCGTAGCCGTCGACCACGGCGTCGAGGATCGCGTACAGCACGGCCTGCGGGCCCTGCCGCAGCAGCTCGGGGTCGGACTCCATACGCCTGCGCACGCTCTGCAGGTCGGGAGCCTCGGCGTGCCGCACGGTGATCACGAAGTCGGGGCCGACGAAGACGTGCAGTTCGCCGAAGGCGACCTCCTCGACGTCGTCGAGGTAGCGGGCGGCGCGCAGCACGACGAACAGCGTGTCGCCGTACCGGTCGGCCTTGGGACGCTGCGAGCCGACGATCGCGTCCTCGAGCGCCAGTTCGTGCAGCTCGAACTCTTCGGCGAGCTTGCTGAGCTCCCACTCCTTCGGCCGGTAGAGCCCGATCCAGGCCATGCTGCCCGGCGTCTGCTTGAGCCGTTCGAAGGCGTCGGCGAGCGAGCCCGGATTGTCGACGCGCTCGCCGTCCTGGTAGATGGCGTTGTCGATGACGGTCGGCTGGTACGGCGGCTCTTCGGGGGCGCGCGGGTCCATCGACAGTTCGGGCGCCGCCTCGCGGGAGCCGCTGTCGCGCCTGAAGCCCTTCATCCGTGCCATACCACTCCGCCCTCCTCTATGCCTTGTGGAGGTTGTCCAGCTGCCGGGCCGCGCCGTCCCGGATCGTCTTGCGCCACATCGGGGTCCAGCCGAACAGCGCGCTGTGGGGTCTGCCGAGCGCCCGCCTGGACCAGCGCTTGAAGTCGAAATCGTCGCGGTGCCTGATGATCAGGCCGCCGTCGAACCTGAACAGCGCGTCGACCTCGTTGGCGACCTCGCGTCCGGTGCTGGAGAAGGTGTAGCGGGACGTGCGGTGGGCGGTGCCGGTGAAGTCGTCGGCTGTCACGTCACGGTACTCGGACCTGAGGCCCTCGCGCACCCCCAGCTGGAGCCGCCACATCGCCATCACCCGGTCGCGGCCCTCCACCTCCTGGAAGATGGGGTCGCTGAAGCTCACGTCCGGGTGGTAGCAGCGTTCCATCGCGGCGAAGTCCGCCCGGCCCAGGGCGTCGAAAAAGTCGTTGATGAGCGCTACGTGCCGATCGTTCACTGCTCTATCAGATCATGGTCTGGCCGTTGCCCCAGCACACGGCCCTCAACCAGTCGTCACCCAGATCGAGCCGGTCGAGCGCGCGGAGCTGGTGCGCGTACGGGTAGGGGATGGTCGGGAAGTCGCTGCCGAGCACCACCTTCCCCGCGAGACCGAGATCAAGCAGGGCAGGTCGCAACGTGTCGGGAAATGGCATGCGGAGCTGCGAGAAGTCGGTGAAGGCCATCGTGGTGTCGAGGGCGACGCGCTCGTACCGCTGGGCCAGCGCGAAGAACGGCTCGTACTCCGGCATGCCCAGGTGCGCGATCACCAGGCGCAGACGGGGGTGCCTGCGCAGCACCTCGCCGATCGGCTCGGGGCCGACGCAGCCCCCGGGCACCGGCACCGAACTGGCGTGGACGACGACCGGCACGCCGGAGTCGGCCAGCATGCCCCAGACGGCGTCGAGCTCCTCCAGCCGGGGGTCGAAGCCGCCCACCTGAAGGTGCACCTTGAAGATCCTGGCTCCGTCAGTCAGCGCCTGCCGGACGTAGTCCACCACTCCAGGCTCGGGGTAGAAGGTCGCCGACGGGAGACATCCAGGTGTACGGCGGGCGAAGTCCAGGGTCCAGGCGTTGAGGTCGGCGGCCATGTCCGGCCGGTGCGCGTAAGCGAGGGCGGAGAAGGTCCGCACGCCCAGCTCGCGCAGCCGGGCCAGCCGCTCGTCGACCGGCCACTGGTACTCGATCTTCCAGCCGTCCCCCATCAGCGGCCCGCCGTGGTCGAAGTGGTGCCAGACCCGGCGCTCCATCCGCTCGGGCAGGAAGTGGACGTGCAGGTCGATCAGGCCCGGCACCCCGAGCGCCGCCCACCAGCCGGGCACGTCGGCGTCAGAATCATGTTCTGTGAGCACGGTCGTGACTTTACCTCGATAGGCTCATTGCTTGATGGACAAGCTGTGGGCCCACCTGATCAAGGTTCAGCCTGACCCCGACCCCTGGGTCGTGGTGGTCTCGGCACTCGTCGCGCTCGCGATCGTCTCCTTCGGCGTGACCTGGCATCTGTCCAGGGGGCTGATCACGATCGCCCACGAGGGCGGGCACGCGCTCATGGCGCTGCTCACCCGTCGCAAGCTGGAAGGCATCCGGCTGCACTCCGACACCTCCGGCGTGACCGTCACCAGGGGCAGGCCCACCGGCCCCGGCATGGTGCTCACCGCGCTCGCCGGGTACCTGGCGCCCTCGCTGCTCGGCCTGGCGGCGGCCTGGCTGACCGAGCAGGGCCGCATCACGCTGCTCATCTGGACCGTCCTGCTGTTCCTGGTGTGCATGCTGCTGCTGATCCGCAACCTGTACGGGGCGCTGATCCTGCTGGCGACGGGCGGCGCCGTGTTCGCCCTGTCGATGTACGCGCCGAGCAAGGTGCAGCAGGTCGTGGCGCTGGTGGCGGTCTGGTTCCTGCTGTTCGGCGGGGTCAGGCCGATCATCGAGTTACAGCGCAAGCGGCGCAGGCGGCAGGCCCGCGACTCCGACGCCGACCAGCTCGCCAGGCTGACGTTCCTGCCCGGCGGCTTCTACGTGTTCTTCTTCCTGCTGGTCGCCGCCGCCTCGGTGGCCGGCGGGGCGTACCTCATGAATCCCCTCTAAGGCTCTGCTTTCTCACTAAACTGGTGTGACAAGGGGGGTTGCTGTGCTGCCAGCCGAGGACGCTCCGGGGTACCGGGTACTCGATCAGGCGGGCCAGGGCGGGTTCGCCGTCGTCTACCGGGCCTATCAGGAGCGCCTCGACCGGATCGTGGCGCTCAAGGTGCTGTCGGTCGACCGGGTCGACCAGCGCACCATGCGCAGGTTCCAGCGCGAGTTGCAGCTGACCGGGCGGCTGACCGGCCACCCGAACGTGGTGACCGTCTTCGACACCGGGGTGACCCGGTCCGGCAGGCCGTACATCGCGATGGACTTCTTCGAGCACGGCTCGCTGCGCGACAAGGTCCGCAAGGAGGGCCCGCTGCCGGTGCCGGACGTCCTGCGCGCCGGGGTCAAGCTGGCGGGCGCGCTGGCCGCCGTCCACGAGGCCGGGGTGCTGCACGGCGACATCAAGCCGCAGAACATCCTCATCTCCCGGTACGGCGAGCCCGCTGTCGCCGACTTCGGCGTGGCCCGGGTGGTGGACGCCGCCGAGATCTCGGCCACGAGCCAGGCGTTCACCCCGCTGCACGCCGCCCCCGAGGTGCTCACCGGGCAGCCGCACTCGGCGGCGACCGACCTCTACTCTCTCGGCTCGACCCTCTACCACCTGCTGGCCGGGCAGCCCGCCTTCCACAGCCCGACGGACCCCTCGATCGCCCCGCTGATGTACCGGGTGCTCAGCAGCGACCCACCGCCGATCAACCGGCCCGACGTGCCGCCGGTGGTGTTCGAGATGATCCTGCGGACGATGGCCAAGCAGCCCGAGGCGCGCTTCGGGACGGCGCGCGAGTTCGCGCTGCGGTTGCAGCGCGTGCAGGCCGAGTTGGGGCTGTCGGTCACGGACCTGGTCGGCCAGGACCCCGGGCCGGGCCCGGCCATGTCGACCGTGCCGCGCCGCCAGCGTGACGACCTCCCTCCGAACGGCGTCGCGACGGGCGCCCACCTGCCCGCCCCTCCACCGAACGGCGTCGCCACCGGCGCCCACCTTCCCGCCCCTCCACCTAGCGGCATCGCGACCGGCGCTCACCTTCCCGGGCCCGCGACCGCGCCGCCCGATCATCGAGGGCCGGGACGGTTGAAGGTGCGGCTGGCCGTCGGGGCCGCCGTCGCGGTCGTGGCGCTCGCGGGCACCGGCTTCGCCGTGTTCCTGTCCAGGCAGCAGGCCGACCAGGCCGATCCCAGGACGTCCCGGGCCGCCTCGGCGCAGCCGGACGCCGACGCCCCCACGGCCCCGATCGACAAGCGGGCCGTCGCCGCGTTCGCCCCGCGCCGCGTCCAGGTGGCGTCCGACCAGGGGGCGCTGGTGGAGCTGCGGTGGACGCTGGCCGCCGACGCCCGCCGCTACCCGGTCGTGCTGCAGCGCTCGCCCGTCAAGAAGGGCGAGCAGCAGATCACCTCGCTCGGCCCCGGCGCCACCTCCGCCCGCGTGGCGGGCCTGGACCCGGACACCGGCTACTGCTTCCTCGTCGGCGTGCCGCTGCAGATCTCCAAGTCGACCACGGTCGCCTGGTCCAAGCCGGTCTGCATCAGGGGCGCGGTCGCGCGCAACGGCTAACCGGGAAGCGGCCGGCCGAGGAAGCGGCGGACGTCCGCGAGCTCGTCGTCCAGGAGGCCCGGGGGCAGGTCCCCGAAGGGGGTCACGGTGACGTCGCCGCCCCTGCGCGCCCACACGCCCGCCACCTGGCCGTCGACCAGCAGCACGGGGCGCAGGATGCCGCCGCCGGGGAACACCGCGCGGGCGTGTCCGGCGGGCACGATGGGGTCCCTGCTGCGCCAGCCGAGCAGGTACTCGTCGAACGCGGGCGCCAGCCGCACCACGGGGCCGTCGGCGGCGGGGGTGCCGGGGTCGGCGCTCAGCCGCCACCCGGCGCGCGCCTCCCCCAGGGAGAGGCCCGACCAGGCGGCCAGGTCCTCGGGGGTGGACGGCTGGTGCGCGCGCCGGTAGCGCAGGGCCAGCTCCGCCAGCGCGCGTTCCCTGTCGGGTTCGGGCCGCACGGGCGCGCCCAGCCAGTCGGCGGCGTGCACGTAGGTGGGCTTGCCCGCGCGGAGCGGCCCGAGGACGGCCAGGCCGTGGAAGGCGGCCAGCGCGACCAGGTGGACGACACCCTGCCCGCGCGCCCTGCCCGCCAGCCGCTCCTCCAGCTCCGCCTTGGTGAGCGGGCCCTGGCCGGTGAGGGCGCGGTCGATCAGTGGGAGCAGATCGTCGCCGGTGACGCCCTCCTGGCGGAGGCGGCGCAGGGTGCTCGTCTCGCGCCGGGTGAGCGCGTGCATCCAGGGCAGGTCGTCGACGTGGACGAAGTGCAGCGTGCCGCGCGGCCCCCAGGTGCGGACGATCTCGCGTCCCCGCCAGGCGGCCTCCACGTCGGAGACGGTGAGGGTGGCGGAGCGGGCGCGGAAGGCGAGGTGGGCGGCGGGCACGTCCTGCGCCTGCAGGGCGAGCAGGTGGCGGACGACCTCCCCCGCCCCGAGCCCCGGCGGGCGGTGCAGGAGCTGCGCCTCGACGCTTCTCATACCGGGATCATCCCAGCAGTCCGGCAGCGCCGGGCCCGCGTGCCCGGCCTCACCCGTCGAAGTGGGCGACGATCGCCCGCAGGCCGTCGAGCAGGTCGGCGCCGGACGGCGCGCACTCCGGGTCGTTGAGCCACTGCGTCATCGTCCCGAGCAGCAGCGCGAGGTGCACCGAGCCGACGGTGCGGACGTCGTGCTCGGCGATGCCGTCCTCGTCGCCGCCCGTGAGCCGGGCGGCGAGGCCGCGCCGGCCCTCGCGCTGCCCCGCGACGAGCTGTTCGCGCAGCTGCGGTGAGTGCTCCGCCTGCACCATGGCCTCGAGGTTGGCCAGCCACAGCGTGCGACGCTCGGTGATGGAGCTGATCATCTGCGACCACAGCGCCTCGTAGCGCTGCGCCGGTGTCGCGTCGGGGTCGTGCGCGGCGGCCATGGCCGCGCCGATCTCCTCGCCCCATTCGGCCATCGCCTCGAGCAGGGCCGCGTTGAGCAGCTCCTCTCGTGAGCCGAAGTGGTAGCCGATCGCCGCCATGCTGACTCCGCCGGCCGCCGCCGAGATGTCCCGGACGGTCGTGCGGGCCCAGCCCTTCTCCTCCAGGCAGCGGCGGGCTCCGGCGAGCAGGTCCTCGCGATTTCCCATGGACGAGATCCTACTCGGTGCCTGATGCGTGCGTACGCCTAAGACGATCGTATTGCGCATTTGCCCAATTTCTGCGTACGGTGGCACCGTTCACCGACGAGAGGACCTTCCATGCGGATCCTGATCTCCGGCGGCAGCGTCGCCGGCCCCGCCCTGGCCTACTGGCTACACCGCTACGGTCATCAGCCGACGATCGTGGAGCGGGCGCCCGCCGTTCGCGACGGCGGCGCCGCGATCGACTTCCGGGGCTCGGCCCTGGACGTCCTGGACCGGATGGGGCTGCTCGCCGACATGCACCGGCATCAGACCCGGATGAGCGCGATGACGCTGGTCGACGACGGCGGCGCGGCCGTCGCCACGCTGCCCGCCGCGGCCATCTCCGGCGAGCTGGAGGTGCTCAAGGCCGACGTCACGCGGGTCCTGTACGAGGCGACCCGTGACACCACCGAGTACCTGTTCGACAACACCATCACCGCGCTGGACCAGCAGCCCGAGGGCGTGCGGGTCGGCTTCGAACGCGGCGAGGCACGCACGTTCGACCTGGTCGTCGGCGCCGACGGGCTGCACTCGACGGTGCGCAGGCTCGCCTTCGGCCCCGAGTCGCGGTACCTGCGCCACCTCGGCATCTACGGCGCGCTGTTCACCACCGCCAACCTCCTCGGCCTCGACCACGCGGGCCTGATGTACAACACGCCGGGCCGCAGCGCGCTGGCGTTCAGCGCCCACGGCAACAGCGAGCTGCGGGTCGGCCTGTCGTTCGTCGCCGAGGAGCTCGCCTACGACCGGCGCGACCGGACGCAGCAGGAGGAGATCGTGGCCAAGCACTTCGCCGACGCCGGCTGGGAGGTTCCCCGGCTGCTGGAGGCGATGCGCGCCGCCGACGACTTCTTCTTCGACTCCTCCAGCCAGGTGCTGATGGACAGCTGGTCCGCCGGCCGTGTCGCGCTGCTCGGCGACGCGGCGTACTGTGCCGCGCCCACCTCCGGGCGCGGCACCTCGCAGGCCCTGATCGGCGCCTACGTGCTGGCCGGCGAGCTCGCCGAGTGCGCCGACCACACGACGGCGTTCGCCCGGTACGAGCAGCAGCTGCGTGACTACGTCGAACGCAACCAGCGGCACGGGCGGGCCGCGGCCCGCTGGTTCTTCCAGTCACCGACCGACGAGGCGGTGGACTCCCTCGCCGAGGTCGTCGACGACCACGTGCCGCTCAAGCAGTACCCGTCCGCGTCCTGATCGGCCGCCCTGATCAGCCGTCCCGATCAGCCGTCCCGATCAGCGCAGGAGCAGGCGGCGGCGGAGGCGGGCCGGCAGCGGGGTGCGGGCGCGTGCGGCGCAGCCGGCATCAGGCCGCCTGCGGCACCGGCATCCCGGCGAGGATCTCGCCGAGCACGTGCGCCGCGGTGACCTCGCGCAGTTCGGCCTCGGGGGTGAGGATCAGCCGGTGCGCGATCACCGGCACCGCCAGGGCCTTGACGTCCTCCGGGACCACGTAGTGGCGTCCGGCCGCGGCGGCCTTGACCCTGGCGGCGCGCAGCAGCGCCAGGCTGCCCCGGGGGCTCGCGCCCAGGCGCAGGTGGGGGCTGGTGCGGGTGGCGGCGCACAGGGCCACGATGTAGTCGTAGACGGGGTCGGCGACGTGGATGCGGGTGGCGAAGTCGATCATCCCGGCGACGTCCGAGCTGCGGGCCGCCACCGGCAGCCGCTCGACCTGCGGCCCCGTCGGCATGCCCTTGAGCACCTCGACCTCCGAGACGTGGTCGGGGTAGCCGACGGAGATCTGCATGAGGAACCGGTCGAGCTGGGCCTCGGGCAGCGGGTACGTGCCGTCCATGTCGACCGGGTTCTGCGTGGCCACCACCAGGAACGGCCTGGGCACCGGGTGCGGCTCGGCGTCCACCGTGACCCTGCGCTCCTCCATGACCTCCAGCAGCGCCGACTGCGTCTTCGGCGAGGCGCGGTTGATCTCGTCGGCGAGCACGATGTTGGCGAAGACCGGGCCGTGGTGGAACTCGAACTTCTGGTGCGCCTGGTTGAAGATCGACACGCCGGTGATGTCGCTGGGCAGCAGGTCCGGGGTGAACTGGATGCGCCGCCACTCCGCGTCCACGCTGGCCGCCAGCGACCTGGCGAGGGTGGTCTTGCCTGTACCCGGCACGTCCTCGATGAGCAGGTGCCCCTCGGCGAACAGGCAGATCAGGGCCAGCTCGATGGCTTCGCGCTTGCCGCGGATGATGTTCTCGATGTTGCCGGCGAGCAGTTGGAAGCGCTGGGCGAACTGCCCCGCCAGCGCCGCCGGCTGCTGTTGCTGGTACGGCTCCTGGTTGTACAACCGAGTCCCCTTCTCAGTCAGTGCACTCGAAGAGCGGCCTTTCCGGGAAGCCGCCTCCGCCCGGCGTGGCCACCAGCGTGTCGTTCAGGTAGCCGTGGCTCGATCGCCCCGGAGCCCACGGATCCGCAATCCATCACGCTCCCGGTATATGCGATTACTTTGTGATTTCCCCGTTTTATCGGGCATCACGATAGCGCGCAGTCGCCCCATGTGCATGAGTACTCGCTGGTGGTCGCGTTGGGTGCCGAGAGTGTCGGTGCGAAGCCGTACCTTAGTGCGCGTGCCAGAAGAGCTCCTGACCCTCGACGCCGCCCTTTCGGAGGAGGCGGTCCTGTCGACGTACCGCCGGATGTTCGCGGCGCTGGCCCGCGACAGCGGGGCGGTCGTCGACGATCCCGCGCTGGTCGACATCGCCGAGACCCTGTTCGCGGCGTTCGCCGAGGCGGGCGAGGAGTGGCTGACGCACGAGCAGATGCGCTTCGCCTGCCGCGCCCACCCCGCCGACCGGTTCGACAACCGGCTGCGGGTGCTCAAGGGGCTCGGCGCGATCCGCGAGGTGTTCCCCAAGCCCAACCAGCTCCGCTACCGCGCGTCGTTCACCAGCGTCGTCGGCCTGATGTTCATCAGGCGGATGATGGACGACGGCGGCCAGTCCGAGATGCACCGGCTGCTGGCGCTCGAAGACCTCAACGTCGCCGACCCGCGCACCACCATGGAGGAGGCCAGGGCCAGCGCCGTCAACCTGGCCCGCGCGTTCCGGCTGTGGGCGCTGGAGCTGATCACGCTCACCACCGGCACCATCGAGGAACTGCGCGAGCAGGCGCCCAAGCTGTGGGGCACGGAAGAGATCGCGCGCCGGGCGCAGAGCCTGCACGGCACGATCCTGACCCGCTGGCCTGACCTCGACCGCGTCTGCACCGACCTGCGGGCGGCCATCTACGCCTACAGCGACGCCTCCCGCCGGGCCGCGGGCCGGCTCGCCGACTCGGCAGGCACCACCCGCAACCTCACCCTGCTGCCCACCGAGACGTGGCGCACCTTCGCCCAGACCGCGTCCAGGGAGCAGCTGGCGGCGGTGCTCGACGGCTTCGTCTTCGACACTCCGGCGCCCTGGCACGACCCGGCGGCGATCGTCCGCGCGGTCGACGAGGCCCCGCGCCCCGCCCCCGCCCATCCCACTCCCCCGCGCTCCGCGCTGCCCGACCCCGGCCCCGAGGGGTCCCTCGACTCGTCGCCGACGGCCGCCGTCGAACGGCTGACCTCGATGGCGGAGTCGCTGCTCGGCGCGGAGTCCAGGGTGGCGCTGGCCGACGTGCTCGGCGCCGACTGGCCCTCGGCCCGCCGCCTGCTCGCCGACCTGACGACGATCGACCTGCGTCCCGAGCTTCCGTACCGCCTGACCTGGTCCGACACCCTCACGGTCGACCCGGCCCGCGAACCGGCCTGGCTCTCCCACGGCTACCTGGAGCGCACCCCATGACCGACCCGCTCCGCGCCGGGAGCCGCACCCCGGCGTCCCCCAGGCGCGCCGCGCCCCCGGCCGACGACGCCGTGGCGCACGTGCGCGCCCGCTCGGGCGGGCCGCTCAGGCTGGCCTCCGGAGCACCCGCGCCCGCCGGGATGGTCCGGCTGACGCGCCCCGACTCCACGGGGCAGGCCGTGCCGGTGTGGCCCGACGGGGTGACACCGTCGCTCCTGGAGGAGTACCAGGTGGCGGCGATCCCGGTGGAGCGGTCGGGCGAGACGCGGCGGGTCCTCGCGGCCTGCCTCAAGTGCTGCTGGGCCGACCTGTCGACCGACCCGTGGCCGGGCCGTCCCGCCCCGGTCGAGTTGGTCCTCGACACCTACCGGGCCCTGATCGGCCGCGCCGACGACCTGATGCGCAACTGGGCGATCGGCGCGCTGCGGCGTCTGCACGACTCGGCCTGGATCGTCATGGCCGACGGCCTGGTGGCCCTCGGCCCGCGCTGCGCCCTGTGGCCCGTCGAATCGCACAACCAACTGAAGGAGCTGGTCCGCCGCCTGCCGGAACCGCAGCGGCCCGAGCTCACGGTGGTGGCCGACGCCGACATCGTCGCCGCCGCCCACCCCGCTCCCACCCAGGCCTCTTCCGCTGGGGCACCGGCCGGCTCCCCCACACCAACGGCAACCGGGGGCGGGGCTCCGCCGGCGACAGGGGCCGACGCGGGCTCCTCGCCTTCGCACACGACCGATCCAGGCGATCCGGCATCGCACACGGCCGACGCGGACCACCCGGCATCGCACACGGCCGACCCGGACCACCCCGCGTCGCACGCGACTGACGCGGATGATCCTGCGTCGCGCGCGAGTGGTGCCGACAGCCGGCCGTCGCGGGCGACCGGTGTGGACCGCTCGCTGGATTCGGCCACTCTGCCGGCTCCTGCCGGGATCGGCGGGCGGGTTGAGGGTGGCACGGCGGAGTTCGACGATCTCCTGGACGGCTACGACGAGCGTCGTCGCGCCGAGCTGGTCGCGGCGTTCATGGTGGTGGAGCACGCCGCCGAGCCGGCGCAAGAGGCTCGCTTCGGCGCTCTCCGCGACCCAGCGCTCCGCCACACTCTCAGCGAGATGCTGGCCAGGCGGGGGCGCACGCTCGTCCAGTACCGGGAACGCTGGACTTCGGGCTACGACGACGAGGCGGCGGCCCGTGCCCACGCCACCCGAGGCGGCACCGGCCCCGCCCTCCCTCTCACCGTCTCGCTCGCGTCCGAAGACGTCACGGCGGGCGCGTCCGGGACGAACGCGAAAGACGCCCGCCAGGACAGCGCGACCGACAAGGCCGACCCGACCGACCCGACGCAGCCCCACACCCCGGCAGCTCCTACCAGCGGCGCGAGTTCCGCCGACCCGGCAGGCTCGGCCGGGGTGGCGGGCTCGGCCGGGGTGGCGGGGGCTGGGCTCGGGGTGGCGGGGGCTGGGCTCGGGGAGAGCGAGCGGGCCGTGCTCACCCTGGTGCTCGTGCACTCCGTGGCGATTCCACGAGCCGAGGGGTTGCTGCCCGAGGACACGTGGGTCTCGCCGCACCCGACGCCGGTCGACGAGCTGCGCCGCCACACGCAGGTGCCGATCGGAGAGCTGGAGTCGGCGCTGCGCGTGCTGCGCCATGCCGGGCTGGTCGCGCAGGTGAAGGCCGGGGAGGAGGCGGGCGGGTACGTGCCCGGCCCGCAGTTCCACCGGCTCACCCAGGCGGCGCGGCGGCGTCTGCAGGAGGAGCTGATCCTGGCGGCAGGCCCGCACACTCCCCTGGCCGCGGCCGTCCGAGCCCGAAGGTCGGCCGGGTGAACGCGGCCGGTGATGAACGCCACAGACCGAACCAGGACGGCCAGCGAACAGCCGGTGTCGGTCGATACAGACCGAACCAGCGCAACCAGCAACAAACGGTGACGCCACGGACTGAACCAGGACGGTCGTCGGCGAGCGACCGGCGATGAGCGTGACGAAAGATCGAAGGGCTACGGGGGGGCAGAGGTGTCGCAGGTGGAGAACGTCGTCGGAGACCGGGTGCTGATCGCTGTGCAGGCGGTCAACATCTCACGGCTCTCGACCCATCCGGTGCCGACCGTCCCCGGCACACTCATCGTCGTCGCCGGCGCCGGGCCGAAGGACTCCAACGGCGCCGGTAAGTCGTCCTTCATCGCGTCGATCACCGCGTTGCTCGGCGACGAGCAGTGGCGGTTCGCGTCCGGCGCCAAGGCGGTGTCGGAGCTGCTGTTCAACGCCGAACTGGCCAGCGGCGCGAGCGGCCGCCAGTGGGCCAGCGCCGACCACGGCTACATCGTGGGCGTCTTCGGCCCCGCCGGCCCCCACCAGGACATCGAAGGGCCGCCCGCCCTCGCCGCCGCGGCCACGCTGACCGACGACGCCGACAGGGCCGCGGGAGCGACAGGCGTCGGTGTCTCCACCGTTGACGTCCTCACAGGCGAGGACGGCGGGGAGCTCTTCGACGTGCCCGACACGTCCGGCGGGGCTGTCACTGTGTGGCTCAAGGTGAACCAGGAAGCGCCGCACCTGGAGATCCGGTGGCGGGCCGGACTGCATCTGGCGTCCGCCTCGTCCGAGGCCGAGCGGGTGGCGCGGGCGGACGAGATCTGGGCGTCGCTGCCGAAGTCCGCCGGGCGCCGGGACGTCGTGGCTCGCGACCTGACCAAGGTGCTGTACGGCGACCGGGTCCGGTGCGTGTCGTTCCTGTCGACGTCGGTCCGGAGCAAGGTGGCCACGAACCTGCTCTCCCAGCCGCTCAACGAGATCTCACCCGAGCGGGTCTTCGAGGCGATCGCCGCTCTGACGGGGCTCGACGCCGAGCTGGAGCAGGAGCGGGAGGCCCGGCGCGACGAGCACGCCAAGCGGGTCCGCGCAGCCCAGGCGGGTGACCGGCTGGCGGAGTTCGAGACGGAGTCGAGGGCGCTGCTGGCCACGTTCGACCGGCGCGACCAGGCCAGGATCCGGCTGGCGGACGCGTTGCGGTGCTGGCGCGGCAGGCAGGCGCGCAAGTTGGCCGACGCCGCCGACAGGGACGAGCAGCTCGCCGCCGACCTGGAACAGCACAGGGCGGCGGGCGAGACGGCGGCGGAGGCGATCGCCACGGTCAAGGCGGAGATCGCGACCCTGAAGGACGACACGCTGGACCGCCGGGTCGCGGAGGCCCGCAAGGAGCTGACCGTGCTCCAGGCGAGGGCGGCGAAGCTGGAGGCCGACCGGGCGGTGGCGGAGAACTCGGCCGACGAGCTGCGCGCGGGGATCCCGGCGCTGGAGGAGACGCGCCGCTTCGCCGACGGCCGCGACGTCCCTACGGCGGAGCGGGAGCTGCGGGACGTGCGGCTCCGGCTCAACGAGGCGCTGAAGGCGCTCGGGGTGGCGGATCGCGAGGTGGCCTCGGCCCAGTCCGCGCTCGACGACGCCGAGGGCGGCCCCGCCGCGGCCCAGCTCAACGCGCTGGCAGGCGCGGGCATCGCCGCGACGGGCCTCCTGGACGCCCTCGACGTGGCCGAACAGGCTCGCGACCACGCCGGCACCACCACGGCGACCACGCCCGGCGGACCTCACGGCCCGGGAACCACCGGCGGGCCCCACGGGTCGGGCGCGGCCCCGGCCGATGGGGCGGCCGGTGGTCCCGACGGCGGCGGCAGGCCGGTCGGCGGGCTGATGATCGGGTCGCGGGGGTGGCCGGACGAGCACGCGGTGATCGTCGACGCCGGGCAGCTCGACGAGGCCGCCAGGGCGCTCGCGGCGCTGCCGGGGTCGGTGCTGGTCAGCGCCGCCGGGGTGAGCGTGGTCGGGGCCTTCGACGGGGTCGCCACCGGGCGCGAGGCGCGCATCAAGGCCGCCGAGCACCGCCTGCACAGGGCGAGGGACGTCCAGGAGAGCGCGGCGCAGGCCGTCCGCGATGCGGAGGAGGACCTCGCGGAGGCGCAGCGGCGGCTCGAAGGCGCGCAGGCGGGGGTGCGGCTGGCCGAGTTGGAGAGGCGGCTGGCCGAGCGGCGTGAACGGCTGGCGGAGCTTGTCGGTGCGCTGGAGGAGCTGACGCCGAAGGTGGCCGAGGCCGAACGGCAGGCGGGCGCGCTGGACTTCCGGGCCCGGACGCGCGACATGGAGATCGAGCGTCTGGACGCCCGGCGTCAGCGGCTCGAAGGCGAGCGGGCGCAGGCGCGCGAGCAGGAGACCAAGGTCGGCGGCGAGCGGGCGGGGCTGAAGCTCGACGCGCTGGCCGCCGACTGGGGCGGCACCGTCGAAGCCGCCCGCGAATGGCTGAAGGCGCTGCCCGACGAGGAACGTCCGCGCACGGCCGAGGAGTGGTGGCGGATCGCCGAACGCCTCTTCGACCAGGCGCTGCGCGACACCTACACCGAGGACGAGGAGGAGATCCCCGAGGAGCTCCGGTTCCTGCTGGCGGAGCGGGGCGGGAGCGCGGCCCGGGAGCAGGCGACGTTCGCGGCCGTGTGCGGGGCGCTGGCGTCGTACCTGCGAGGGCAGGAGGAGTACGAGAAGCACCAGCGCCGGCAGATCGAGGCGCAGCTCGTGTCGCGGCAGCGTGACCTGGCGGCGGCCGACAAGGGCGCCGAGGAGGCGGCGCAGTCCACGGCGGTGCACCGGGCGGCGCTCACGGCGGCGATCAAGGCGCGGCTGACGCGGGTGTCGGAGGAGTTCGAGAAGCTCGACACCTCCTACGGCGGGTACGGGGCGACGCTGGAGTTCCCGGTACCGCCCGCTCCGGCCGATCCGGAGCAGCGGTGGCAGTGGCGGGTGACGCCGAAGTGGCGGCGCGGCGAGGGGCAGGGGTTCGTCCCGTACAACCGCCGGGCCAACACGGCGCTCATGGACGAGAAGGCCGTCAAGCTGGTGTGCGCGGCGGCGATCGCGTCCTCAGGAGGCGGGCACCTGTGTCTGGTGCTCGACGAGCTGGGCCGCAACCTGGGCAAGGAGCACCGCAGGGAGGCGGTCGCGCTGTTCCGCAGGATCGGCGAGACGTACGGCATCACGGTGATCGGGGCGCTGCAGGACGACATGGAGCCGTACGCGATCGACGCGTGCGGGCAGTACATCAAGTTGCGCAGGTCGTCGGACGCGATGCCGTACAACGAGCCGCCGGTGATCGTCGGCCACGACCAGCACGCCGACCGCGTCCGAGCTCTGGCGGCCTACGTGGACCGGAGCGGCCACTGACATCTCCGTCCGCGCCCACCCGACGCTGAGGGCGAGCGGCGTGTGGGCAGCGCTCGCACCAGTATGCGGCGCATGTCACCTCTGCGTCGGTGCCACCACCGCCCTCAAGGCTGAGATGGTGCCCGTAACAGCAAGCGGCACGTAACCTCAGTCGCGCCGACGGCGACGGCGACGGCGACGGGAGGTTACCTGGGGGGCGGGCCGGTGTAGGAGGCGCGGAGGCGGAGGAGGGTGCCTTTGGCGTACTCCTCCATGGCGTGCGCCAGCCAGCCCACCGTCCTGGCGACGGCGAAGATGGCTTCGCCCGCCCCCGGCACCATCCCGCCGACCGCGACGAGGGCGGCGAGCGCGAAGTCGACGTTGCGCTCGGGGAGCCTGCGCCTGCGGACCTCGTCCAGGACGGCGACCACGGCGGCGAGCCGCTCATGCTCGGGCGACGCCTCCCGCACCAGGTCGAGCAGCAGGCTGCCGCGGGCGTCGCCGTTCTTGTAGACGCTGTGCCCGAAGCCGGGGATGCGCTCGCCGCGCCGCACCCGGTCGGCGACCACGCGCGCCGCCAGGCCCGGCTCGGACACCTCGGCCAGCAGCCGCTCGGCCCCGTACGCCGCGCCGCCGTGCAGCGGGCCGCCGAGTACACCCAGCCCGGTGAGCACCACGGCGTACGGGTCGGCCTTGGCGGACGCGGCCACCCTGGCGGCCAGTGTCGAGGCGGCCAGCTCGTGGTCGGCGAGCAGCACGAGCGCGGCCCGCAGCGCGTCGAGCAGGCCGGGCGTGGCAGGGTGCGGGGTCAGCCGCGCCCACAGCCGTTCGGCGATCGACTCCCCCTGTGGTTCGCCTTCCTCCGGCAGCGCGTCCACCAGACCGGCCACGAGCCGCCGGCCAGTGGCGGCCACGGAGGCGGGGTCGAGCTGGTACCGCAGCGAGTCGGACGCCCCGAGCACCGTGGTGATCACCTGCAGCCGGTCGAGCGGCAGCAACCCAGGGGGCAGCCCCCGCTGGGCGGCGACGGCCGCCCGCAACGCCTTCTTCTCGCATCGCCACGGCACCCCCGCCCCGCTCCCACCATCACCACCCACCGGACGAGAACCACTGCCCCCGGAGCCAGCCGCCGGACGCGAACCGCCTCCCCTGGAACCAGCCGCCAACCCCGGACCGCCTCCCCCGAAGTCGGCCGCCAGCCCTGGACCGCCTCCCCCGAAACCGGCACCAGGATGCGGACTGCTTCCCCCGGAGCCGGGCCTCTGACGCAGGCCGGTGGGAGGGGCGCCTGTCCAGAGCCATTCGGCGACCTCTTCGAAGCTCGCGGTCGTCGCCAGAGCCAGGGCGTCGTAACCGCGGTAGTAGGGACGGTCGGCGCCAAGCGCGGTGACCGCCGACTCGATCACCAGCTCCGGCGGCTGGTTGCGAGGACGGCCGCGCCTCGCCAACTGCTCGATCTCGTCGGCGTCGAACAGGCTGCGGCGGCCGTCCTCGCCGTGGCGGCGCTTCAGGACGCCCCTGCTCACGTAGGCGTACAGCGTGGCGGGCTTGACGCCGAGCCGTTCGGCGGCCGTGGCCGCGTCGATCCACTCCACACCCAACCTCCCATGTTGACGAAAATCAATATTGATACATATTGAGGCAAGATGTCAACGTAGGAGCATGCCAAAAGTTCACTTCCTCGACGTGACCAACCGGGACGGCGTGCAGACCGCGCGCACCGGCCTGTCGAAGTTCGGCAAGACCATGGTCAACTTCTATCTGGCCAAGCTCGGTGTGGCGCAGTCCGAGATCGGTTTCCCCTTCCTGTTCCACGAGGTGCCCTACGTCCGGGCGCAGGTGGCGCTGGCCGAGGCGGGGGCGTTCAACGACCTGCGGTTGTCGGGCTGGTGCAGAGGTGTGCCCCAGGACGTGGAGAAGGCCGCGCCGCTCGGCCTCAAGCACTACAACCTGTCGATCTCCACGTCCGACTACATGATCCAGAACAAGTTTCGCGGGCGGCTCGACCGGGCGGCGATCATCAGGGAGATGACCGCCGCGGTCCGCGCCGCGAAGGCGGCAGGGGCGCAGACGGTCGGGGTGAACGCCGAGGACGGGTCGCGCACCGACGACGGGTTCCTGCTGGAGTTCGCGCTGGCCGCCAAGGAGGCGGGCGCGGACCGGGTGCGGTACTGCGACACGATCGGCGGCGACACGCCCGACAGGATCCGCGAGCGGTTCGCCAAGCTGGCGTCGGCCACCGGCATGCCGGTCGAGACGCACTGCCACAACGACCTGGGGCTGGCCGTGGCCAACTCGGTCGCGGGCGCGCTCGGCGACCTGGAGGCGGGCCAGGACGCCTGGATCAACACCTGCGTGAACGGCATCGGTGAGCGCTCGGGCAACGCCGACCTGCTGTCCACGATCCTCGCCTTCGAGCACGGTTTCGGCCTGAACGCGAAGCTCGGCGACGCCATCGACCTGTCGTGGGCCCGCAGGTTCGGGCTCTGGGCGAGCTACGCGTTCGGGCAGCCGCTCCCGTACAACCAGGTGGGTGTCGGGCGCAACGCGTTCGCGCACGAGAGCGGCATCCACGCCGACGGCGCGCTGAAGGACCACGGCAACTACGAGCTGTACGACGAGGCGACGCTGGGCCCGTTCCCAGAAGACTGGCACGCGCGTGCCGGACGCGTGGTCCTGACCGGCGAGTACGGCGGCAAGGCCGGGTTCAGGCACGTCATGGACGGGCTCGGGGTCGAGGTGCGGGACGAGGAGACGGCGTTCCGGCTGGTCCAGCTCTGCAACGCGATGACCGGCCGCCCGCTGACCGACGACGAACTACGACTGATCGCGACCTACCCGCGCGAACTGTCGCTACTCTTCCCAGGCTACGAAACCGCCTGACCCTCCCGACGCAGACGACCCGACACAGACGGCCCGACACAGACGGCCCGACGCAGGCGGCTGAGCGGCGCCACCGGCTGAGCGGCGCGAGCACATCGGGGCCGGTCGCCGGCCACGCCCTGTGGTGCCCGGGCGCTACCTGGGGAAGCTGGAGGTCTCGAAGCTGCCGGCGGTCCGGCTCCCGTTCCAGACCTGAACTGGTTGCCCAACGAGATCAGCACCACCTCGTCCCGGCCGTCGTGGTCGTAGTCGCCCGAGACGGCCGGGGTCGCGCGCGTCCGGAGTTCCGCGCCGCGGCGCAGCCCCTGCGGGCCACCCCAGAAGACGCGCGGACGGGAGGGACTCCCGTCGTAGGGCCAGCCGCCGCCGATGACCAGATCGTCCCGCTCGTCCCCGTTGAGGTCGGCCGTCACCGCGACACCTCTCACCCCGGCGAAGCGCTGGCGGCGGCCGTCGCCGAAGTGAACCGTCTACGACCTCCGAGGCCCGCATCTTCCTTCCCGGGATCACGCGGATCCCGGTTGTCGAACTGTGGCGCCTTCGGCTTGGTCAGGGGGTGCGGCGCAAGGGTGGGCGGCGGGCCCAGGTGGCCCAGCGCCAGAGCCACTCGAGGGGGCCCTGGCGGTATCGGCGCAACCAGAGGGTGGACCACACCCACTGGACGGTGAGGACGGCGCCGGCGATCAGGAACACCCTCGTCAGGGACCAGCTGTCCGGCGAGTCGCCGACGACGCGGCTGATCAGCAGAACGAGGATCGTGGCGGTCAGGTAGTTGGTCAGCGCCATCTGCCCCAGCGGCGCGAAGACGGCCTGCAGCGCGGATCGGAGCGGCGTCCTGAGCAGGATCAGCAGGGCGCATATGTACCCCCCGGCGAGCAGCAACCCGGCCACGGCCAGCGCGAGGCTGAAGCCCTGGTCGTCGGCGTTCGACCCGGCCTGCACCCACAGGACGGGCGCCGCCGCCACCGCGAGGACGAGGCCCAGTACGGCCGGCACCCGGGTCGACCGCTCGATCCGGTCGATCACCCCGTACCGGGTCAACGCCGAGCCCAACAGGAACAGCCCGGGGACCAGCGCGAAGAAACCGCCACTGACGATCAACGCCGTCGGCAGGAGAACGGCGGCGAGGCCGGCCACGGCCCACCGCGGCAGCCAGGTCGAGGGCAGCAGCACCACCAGGCCGACGATGGCGTAGACGGTCAGGATGTCGCCCTGCCATAGCAGGAAGTGGTGCGCCAGGCCGAGCGCGAGCAGTGCCAGGAGCCTGCGCAGCAGGAGCAGCCGCGGGCGAGCGGTGCGGTCCGCGGCGGAGCCCAGCAGCAGCGAGAACCCGACACCGAACAGCAGGGAGAAGATGGGGAAGAAGCGCTGCTCGACGAACAGCCCCATCCATGCGTCCCCCGGTGTACCCGACACGACGGCGCCGCCGGCGTTGGCTATCGGCTGGATGTTGGCCAGCAGGATCCCGCACAGCGCGAAGCCGCGCACTACGTCGAGCGCGGCGATACGCGGCCGGCCAGGGGAGGCCGTAGCAGGGCCTCCCAGGGCGTCGCCTGGGAGTGAAGCAAGCCGATGCCCCGGCCCCACGGGACGTTCGGACGCCGGCCGGTCAGAGCCGGAAGGCTGCCGAAACGTCTGGTCAGGCGCTCGGCTTGGATCGCGGAAGGGAAAGGCTTCAGGTGGCATGGGCCTCATCGTGGGGGCCCGGCCGCGATGCCGGCACGGGTCGAAAGCAGGGTTGGCGCCGTCCGAGACGGTACTTTTGGCCGGTTCAGCGCGTGGGTGAGGGTCTCCTAACCTGAACGGTGTGACTGTTCGGGATCGGCTGGCCGGGCGGGCCGACATCGCGGCCGACGTCGGGCTCGGCGCCGTGTTCGCGGCGGCGCTCGCCTTCCAGGCGTCCCAGATCGCGGATAGCTGGGGTGGCGAGTACTGGCAGTTCGGCTGCGCCGCCGGGGTGGTGGTGTCCGCGCTCGCTCTGGTGCGCCGACGCGACCGGGCGTGGGCAGCGGTCGCGGGCCTGGCCGTCGCGGCGGCGGCCGTCCTGGTCGCCCGGCTCGCCCATCTGCCCAGCGAGCCCGGCCCGGCCATGGCGCTGGGCCTGTTCGTGCTCGTCGGCTCCGCGGTCAGAGCGCTCCCGGTCCTGCCCGCCTGCGCCGTCGCGACCGGAGGGCTCGCGGTGGTCGCCGGCGCCCTCGCGTCCTTCCCTCGCTCGGTCGTGGCCGTGCTGAACGGCGCGGCATGGCTCGCCGCTCTCGCGATCGGGCTGTGGCCGCGGTTCCTCGACGCCCGCCGCCGGGCCATCGCCGAGAAGGTGCGCCGCGACGAGCGGCTGCGGCTTGCCAGGGAGCTGCACGACGTCGTCGCCCACCACGTCACCGGCATCGTGCTCCAAGCCCAGGCCGCCCAGCTCATCTCACGCAAGCACCCCGAGAAGGTGGACGACTCCCTCGCGGACATCGAGGCCGCCGGCTCCGACGCGCTGGCCGCTACGCGCCGCGTCGTCGGCCTGCTGCGCGACGCCGGCGACTCGGCCTCCGCCACGCCGGGCCCCGAACGGCTCAGCGAGCTGGTCGAACGGTTCGGCGGGCATGGGCTCGCGGTGCGCCTGCGGTTGCCTGCCGACGAACCGGTGTGGCCGCCCGAGGTGACCAGCACCGTGTACCGGATCGTCCAGGAGTCGCTGACCAACGTCTCCCGGCACGCCCCGCACGCCCGCTCGGTCACGGTCAGCGTCGCCGAGGAGCGTCAGGCCGTCACCGTCGAGGTCCTCGACGACGCGCCTCCGGCCCCGGCCCGGTACCACCATCGCGGCGGCTATGGCCTGGTCGGGATGCGCGAGCGCGTCGAGACCCTCGGCGGCACGCTGCGTGCCGGCCCGCGCGCCGGGGCCGGCTGGTCCGTGCTCGCCACGCTGCCCGTCCCCGAAAGGAAGCGCCGATGACCATCAGGGTCCTCCTGGCCGACGACCAGGCGATGGTGCGCGGCAGCCTGCGGATCATCCTCGAGGACCAGCCCGACATCAGCGTGGTCGCGGAAGCCGCCGACGGCGCCGAGGCGGTCGAGCTGGCCCGGCGGCTGCGCCCGGACGTGTGCCTCGTGGACATCCAGATGCCCCGCCTCGGCGGCCTCGAGGTCACCCGCGCCCTGGCGGGCCCCGATGTCGCCGACCCGCTCCGGGTGATCGTGGTCACCACCTTCGACCTCGACGAGTACGTCTACGGCGCGCTGCGTGGCGGGGCGGTCGGCTTCATCCTGAAAGATGCCGGCCCCGCTCTGCTCGTCGAGGCGGTCCGGGCCGCGGACGCCGGGGAAGCCCTGGTTTCGCCGTCGGTCACCGTGCGACTGCTGCGCCACTTCACGGCCGCCGGGGCACCGGCCGCCCGCGGACCAGCGCAGCCGCTGTCCGGACGGGAGACCGAGGTCGTCCGGGCCGTCGCCAGGGGCCGCACCAACCAGGAGATCGCCACCGAGTTGTTCATCTCGCTGAGCACCGTCAAGGGCCACGTATCGGGCATCCAGGCCAAGCTCGGGGTACGCAACCGGGGCGAGATCGCCGCCTGGGCCTGGGAGAACCGCCTCATGGACACCCGATAGCGCCGACGCGCCGGCCGATCGGCCGGGCGCCCGACGGCGTGCGCCTTCCCGTAACCCGCGGGCCACCTGCGCCCTCTACGGTGCCGCGCATGAAGATGCGCAGGTTGCTCGCGAGCGCGATGGCCGTGCTGGCCGCGGGCACATTAGGTGTCGTGCTGTTCAGAACCGAACCCGCCACGGCCGACCGCCGCGGCCAGGACCTCGTCGTCATCGGGCACAGGGGCGCCAGCGCCCACCGGCCCGAGCACACGTTGCTGTCGTACGAGGCCGCCATCGCCCTGGGCGCCGACTACATCGAGCCCGACCTCGTCTCCACCAAGGACCACGTGCTGGTGGCCAGGCACGAGAACGAGATCGGCGGAACCACGGACGTCGAGGCGCACCGGGAGTTCGCCGACCGGCGCACCACGAAGACGATCGACGGGCGTCCGGTAACCGGGTGGTTCACCGAGGACTTCACGCTCGCCGAGCTGAAGACGTTGCGCGCCAAGGAGCGGGTGCCCGACCTGCGGCCGGACAACGCGGCGTTCGACGGGCTGGCGGAGATCCCGACGTTCGAGGAGGTCGTCCAGCTGGCCCAGCGGCACGGCGTGGGCGTCTACCCCGAGACCAAGCACCCGACCTACTTCGACTCCATCGGCCTGTCGCTGGAGGAGCCGCTGCTCGAGGTGCTGAACAAGTACCACGTCCGCAAGGCGTTCATCCAGTCGTTCGAGACCGCCAACCTGCGCGACCTGCGCTCCAAGTCCAGACTCCCGCTGATCCAGCTCGTCACCTTCGGCGGCGCGCCCTACGACTGGGTCGCGGCCGGCAGCACCCGCACCTACGACGACCTGGTCAAGCCGGAGGGCCTGCGGGAGGTCGCCACGTACGCGAACGGCATCGGCGTCGACACCCGCCGCGTCGTCCCCACCGGCCCGGACGGCAAGCTCCAGGCTCCCACCACGCTGGTCGACGACGCGCACCGCAGCCGCCTCAGCGTGCACGTCTGGACGGTACGCAACGAGAACTCCCAGCTCCCGGCGGACTACCGGCTGGGGAACCCGGCCAGCCCGGTCTTCTCCCGCGCCACCGGCAACGTGATGGGCTGGCTGAACAAGCTCGCCGACCTCGGCATCGACGGCGCGTTCTGCGACGACCCCGGGATGTGCCGGGCCGTGGTCGCCCAGCGCTCGCTCCGCGCCTGACGCGCGGGCCAGGAAACTGCGGGCGCGGCCTCGCGCGCGTGCGTGAGGCCGCGACTGCGGGCAGTGCCACCGGCCGGCCGCCCGATCACTGACCGGACGTCGTCCAGAGGGTCTCGTCGCCTGTTTCCGGCAGGGCGAGCAGGCAGAGCAGGCTGAGCACGGCCATGGCCGAGACGTAGATCCCGACGGCCAGTACCCCGAGCCCGCTCGCCTGCATGCTGGTGGCCACCAGCGGCGGGACCGCGCCGCCCAGCACACCGCCGAGGCTGTAGGCGACCGAGGCGCCGCTGTAGCGGAACTCGGTCCTGAACAGCTCGGGCAGGTACGCACCCATCGGGCCGAAGACCAGCCCCATCAGCGCGAGCGCCCCGGCCAGGGCCAGCCCGACCAGGAAGGTGGACCTGGTCTCCATGAGCGGGAACATCACCAGCCCCCACACGGCCGCGACCGCTGTCCCGGTCATGAGGGTGCGGCGGCGCCCGTAGCGGTCGGACACCATCGAGGAGAACACCGTGCCCACCGCCATGAACACCACGCCGATCATGGTGAGGCCGAGCATGGTCGTCTTCGGGATCTTCAGCGTGGCCGTGCCGTACGCCAGGCAGTAGGTGGTGGCGGTGTAGAAGAGCGTGTACGCGATGGTCATGGCGCCGGCGCCGAGCAGCACCCGCCGCCACTGCCGGCGCATCAGCCCGGCGAACGGGACCTTGGCGATGCGGTGCTGGTCCATGGCGGCCTGGAAGACCGGGGTCTCGGAGATCTTCAGCCGCACGTACAGCCCCATGAGCACGAGCAGCAGGCTCGCCACGAACGGCAGCCGCCAGCCCCAACTGCCGAACTGGCCGTCGCTGAGGAACTCGCCGAGCAGCAGGAACAGGCCGTTGGCCACGATGAACCCGACGGACGGGCCGAGCTGCGGGAACATCGCGTACAGGCCGCGCTTGCCGGGCGGCGCGTGCTCGGTGGCGAGCAGCGCCGCGCCGCCCCACTCCCCGCCGAGCCCGATGCCCTGGGTGAACCGCAGCAGCACGAGCAGCGCGGGCGCGGCGACGCCGATGGCCGCGTACCCGGGCAGCAGCCCGATCGCGACCGTGGACAGCCCCATCACCAGCAGCGAGACGACCAGCATGGACTTGCGCCCGACCCGGTCGCCCCAGTGGCCGAAGACGGCGGAACCGAGCGGCCGGGAGATGAACGCCACGGCGAACGTGGAGAACGCGGCCAGGCTGCCGGCCAGCCGGTCCATGTCGGGGAAGAACGCCGTGTTGAGCACCAGGGCGGCGGCCGTGCCGTAGATGTAGAAGTCGTAGAACTCGATCGCCGTGCCGATGAGGCTGGCGGCCGCGATCCTGGTGCGGCTCGGCGCCACTGTCGTGGGGGTTGCTGTCATGGCGTCTCACTATGCGGATGTGCGTCTTGTGAAGTGATACGGAGACGCTACCAGGGGGTCTTCTCCTGAACGTGTCCCCAGCCGCCAAGTAGCTCTGCGATAGATCACGGTTGCGGTTCGTGACCGTCACGAGTCAGGCATACCTGCGCGTAGCAGCCCTTCGACGCTGGACGGTTTTCCCGATCTCGGGGACCGGTCGGACGAGGGAGCGCGCTGGTGCGTCGGGAGTGGGAACCAGAAGAACTGATCGCGGCCTGGACGCTGCTGGACGATGACTGGGAGCTGGTGTCGAACAAGGCTGGCGCGACCCGGCTGGGCTTCAGCCTGATGCTGAAGTTCTTTGAGCTGGAGGCCCGCTTCCCCCGGCATGTCGGGGAACTGCCCAAGGCCGCGGTGGACTACATGGCCGGGCAGGTGAAGGTCGAGCCGGAGCTGCTGGCCCTGTACGACTGGACGGGCCGGTCGATCGAGCGGCACCGGGCCCAGATCCGCAGCGCGCTGGGATTTCGCGAGGCGACCCGGGCCGATGAGGAGGCCCTGATCGAATGGCTGGCCAGCGACATCTGCCCCATGGTGCTCACCGATGAGGGCCTGCGCGCGGCGATGCTGGCACGCTGCCGGAAACTGAAGATCGAGCCGCCGGGCCGGACCGAGCGGATCGTGCGCAGCAGCCGCGCCCGGTTCGAGCGGGCGTTCTGCCAGCAGGTGACGGGGCGTCTGTCGGCGGAGTCGAGTGCGGCGCTGGCGGAGTTGGCCACCGGCGCGGACGGGTTCTTGGCCGAGCTGAGGTCTGATCCGGGACGGCTGGGGCTGGAGACGCTGCTGGAGGAGATCGTTAAGCTGCGGAGAACCAAGGCGCTGGGGTTGCCGGCGGACCTGTTCGGCGGGTTCTCCGACAAGCTGGTGTCCGCCTGGCGGGCGCGGGCGATGGCCTCCCATCCCTCCGACTTCGCCGCCAACCCCGAGCCGGTGCGGCTGACGCTGGTGGCGGCGCTGGCCTGGTGCCGGACCGCGGAGATCACCGACGCGCTGGTGGACCTGCTGATCGGCTTGATCTCGAAGATTAACGCCAAAGCCGAGCGGCGGGTCGAGCAGGCGATGTATGCCGAGGCCAAGAAGGTGCACGGCAAGACCGCCAAGCTGTACTCGATCGCCGAGGCGTCGCTACGCGCTCCCGACGACCCGGTCCGGAAGGTGGTCTTCCCCGCGGTCAGCGAAGAGACGCTGCGCGCGCTGGTAGTCGAGGCCAAAGCCGACGTCAAGGCGTACAAGGCACGGGTACGCACCGTGCTGACCAGCTCGTATTCCACCTACTACCGGCGGATGCTGCCCAAGCTGCTGGCCGCGATCGCCTTCAAGTGCAACAACACCGCCTACCGGCCGGTGATGGACGCCCTGGACCTGCTCGCCCGCTACGCCGACGTACCCAACCGCATCCGCCGCTACGACACCCTCGACAAGGTGCCCATCACCGGGGTGGTCCCGGACGGGTGGCAGGAGGCGGTGGTGGACGGCGACGGGGTGGTCGAGCGGGTTTCCTACGAGTTGTGCGTGCTGGTGGCGCTGAGGAACGCGCTGCGCCGCCGGGAGATCTACGCCGACGGCGCCGCCCGCTGGCGCAACCCCGAAGAGGACCTGCCGGCCGACTTCGAGGACAACCGCGATGTGCACTACGAGAACCTGCGCCAGCCGCTGGATGCGGCCGAGTTCATCGCCACCTTGAAGGAGGCGATGCGCGTCTCGGCGGCGCAGGCGGCAGCCGCCATCACCAAGAAGCGCTCCGGCGGCACCAAGGTCACCACCTACCGCGGCGAGCCCCGCTGGCACGTGCCGGACCTGGGCAAACTGAAGACCCCCGACAACCTGCGCGCACTGCACGCCGAGGTCCAGGCCCGGTGGGGCGTGATCGACCTGCTGGACTTCCTCAAGGAATCCGACTTCGTCACGAACTTCACCGACGACTTCTCCACCGTGGCCACCCGGGAGAACACTCCGCGCGAGGTGATCCGCAAACGGCTGCTTTTGGTCCTGTACGCGCTCGGCACCAACATCGGGATCAAGCGGGTGGCCGACGGCGGCAAACACGGCGAGAGCGAGGCGGCGCTGCGGGCCACCCGCTATCTGTTCGTCAACCGCGACAACCTGCGCAAGGCGATCGCGACGCTGGTGAACGCCACATTGCGGACCCGCGATGAGGCCTGGTGGGGCACCGGCACCGCGTGCGCGAGCGACTCAAAGAAGTTCGGGTCCTGGTCGTCCAACCTGATGACCGAGTATCACGTGCGCTACGGCGGCTACGGGGTGATGATCTACTGGCACGTCGAACGCAAGTCTGTGTGCGTGTACTCCCAGCTGAAGTCCTGCTCGGCCTCGGAGGTCTCGGCGATGATCGAGGGCGTGCTGCGGCACTGCACCGACGCGACGATCGACCGGCAGTACACCGACACCCATGGCCAGAACCTGGTCGGGTTCGCCTTCGCCCACCTGCTGGGGTTCAAGCTGCTGCCGCGGATGAAGAACATCGCCCACCAGAAGATGGCCCAGGCCGACGCCGGCGACGCGGTGCCGGCCTGCCTGGCGCCCATGGTGGCCGAGCGCGCCATCGATTGGGAGCTGATCGCTCAGCAGTACGACCAGATGGTCAAGTACGCCACCGCGTTGAAGCTGCGCACCGCCGAGGCCGAGCAGGTGTTGCGCCGCTTCACCCGTGGCGGCCCCAAGCACCCCACCTACCGGGCGATCGAGGAACTCGGCCGGGCGGTGAAGTCGGTGTTCATCGCCGAGTACATGGCCTCCGAGGAGCTGCGCCGTGAGATCCACGAGGGCCTGCAGGTGGTGGAGAACTGGAACTCGGCCAATGCCGACCTGTTCTACGGCAAGGCCGGCACCATCGGCGGCACCGACCGGGAGAACCAGGAGGTGTCCATGCTCGCGCTGCACCTGCTGCAGTCGGCGCTCGTGTTCGTGAACACGGTCCTGGTCCAAGCGGTCCTCAAAGACCCCGCCTGGGCCGCGCGGCTCACCGACGCCGACCGGCGCGCCCTGTCCCCGCTGTTCTGGTCGCACGCCAACCTGTACGGCACCATCCAGATCGACATGGACACTCACCTGGATCTGGGCTTGGCCGCCTGACGCTGCCTCGCGGGCCGAGGGACCCGGCCGCTACATCAACGACGAAGCCCCTGGCGCGCATCTCCCCGGCTCGCAACGAGACCGTCAACTTCTTCGGCGCCATCACGTCGAAGTCGACACCGAGCTGGCCAAGCTGGACGCCACCGGCTACCCGCTGCGGCAAAGCCGACCCGAGCATCAGGAGCGTGCTGGAGCCAGACATGTGATCGTCGATACAGGGCGGGCCAAGTAGGCCGAGAAGAAGTGAGCTAGCCTTTGCGTGATATTGGTCGCGCCCCGGAGGTACTGATGCAGCAGAACAAGGTCACGGTCACCGTTTCGACGCGAGGGCGCGCCCGCTAAGCAGCAGGTCGACGCTCCTCGCTTCGAAGCGGTCTCCGATCTCATGACCGTTTCCTTTGCTGAGGAGCTCTGTTTTGCGTGCCCTCAAGTCCGCGCGGCTCGGTGCGGACTTTTCGAAACTGTGGACCGCTTCGGCGGTGTCCAACGTCGGCGACGGCATCACCATGGCGGCAGGACCGCTGCTCGTCGCCTCGCTCACCAGCGAGCCGGCGCTCGTTGCCGGAGCCGCTTTCGCCCAGCAACTGCCCTGGCTGATCATCGCCCTGATCAGTGGCGTCTACGTCGACCGGCTTGACCGCCGCCGCCTGATCATCGCGGTCAACATCCTGCGCGGGCTGGCCTTGGCCGTCCTGGCCGCCGCGGTCGCCACCTCGACCGCCTCCATCCCGCTCATCTACCTCGTGTTCTTCTTGCTCGGCGTCGGTGAGACCCTCGCCGACACCGCCTTCTCCGCGCTGGTGCCCGCCACCGTCGCACCCGAGCAGCTGACCAGGGCTAACTCCCGGATGGCGACCACCAGCATTCTGGGTAACCAGATCCTGGCCAAGCCGCTGGGCGGCTGGCTGTTCGCCATCGGCGCGGCCCTGCCGTTCGCGGCCGACGCCCTGACCTTCCTCGTCGCGGCGGCACTGACCTCGGCCGTCCGAATCCCCACGGCCAGATCGACAAGCGGCGACAGTGTGCGCGAGGACATCGTGGCCGGGATCCGCTGGTTGTGGCGGCATCGGCTGCTGCGCACGCTCGCGGTGACCATGGGCGTGGCCAACGTCGCCTTCTGCGCCGCGTTCGCGATCTTCGCGCTCTACGCGCAGCAGCGGCTGGGGCTGACCGAGGTCGGCTACGGTCTCTTGCTCACCACGTTCGGGGTCGGCGGGCTGGCGGGCAGCGCCCTCGCTCCGCGGCTGAGAGAAAGATTCGGGGCCAAGACGCTGCTCCGTGGCGGCCTCATCGTCGAGATCCTCACGCATGCCATCCTCGCGTCCACGACCGAGCCGCTGGTCGCAGCTGGGATTTTGATCGTTTTCGGCATCCACAGCGTGAACTGGGGAATCATCGTGGCTACCCAGTTCCAGCAGGCGGTGCCAGACGAACTTCGCGGCCGGGTCGGCAGCGTCTACGCACTCACCCAGGTGAGCGGTGCCGCGGCCGGCTCGCTGCTCAGCGGTTTGATCGCCCAAGCGGTGACGATCACCACGCCGTTCTGGGCAGCCACTGCCGTCATGACCGCCATCGCCATGGTCGCCTGGCGGCCGCTGCGCGCCGCCTGAGCCCCGGGGAAAGCGATGATCACTCTTCCCGCTGAGCTCAGGCACGCCCTGGACACCATGACGGCTCGTCACCACGAGCAGGACCTGGCCCGGGCGGCCATCCAACTCACCGCACGCTACCGGCAGCCCATCCACGAGCCGGCTCTTCGGTCAGCGGCCGATGTGGCCGCCTACGCCGCCACCCGCATGCCGGCCACCTACGCCGCGGTCACCGCGGCGCTCACCCAGGCCGCCACGTGCGTGCCCGATCTCCAACCAGTGACTCAACTGGACGTTGGCGGCGGCACGGGCGCGGCCATCTGGGCGGCCACCACCATCTGGCCGTCCCTGCGGCACATCACCGTGATCGAGCGCGAGCCAGCCGTCATCGAGTTCGGTCGTCATCTCGCGGTCTCGGCGAGCCATCCGGCGGTCAGGAACGCCATGTGGCGGAGGTCGGAAATTCGGACCGATCTCAGCAGACCGCCGGCAGATCTTGTCACGCTCTCCTACGTGCTGGGAGAGCTGCCACCGGCTGTGCGGGATCCGGTCGTACGGTGGCTGGCCGAACACGCCAGGATGGTCGCTGTCATCGAGCCCGGCACACCGGGTGGACATGCTCGCGTTCTCGCCGCCCGCGACCAGCTGATCAGTCTCGGTATGCGCATCGCGGCGCCTTGCCCGCACTCTGCCTCCTGCCCCCTTTCAGGGGGCGATTGGTGTCACTTCTCCGCTCGTCTACCCCGCAGCGGGCTTCACCGCCGGCTCAAGTCAGCGGAGCTGGGGTTCGAGGACGAGAAGTTCTCCTATGTCATCGCGACGTCCGGGTCGGCGGTACTCCCGGGCAGTCGTGTTCTTCGGCATCCGCGTACTCGCAAGGGCCTGGTCACGCTGACCTTGTGCGCGGACGGGGTGCGCGAGGAGAACGTGTCCAAGCGGCAGCGCGACGTCTACCGTGCCGCTCGAAACGTGGCATGGGGTGATCCCTGGCTGTAGGGAAGATCATCGCTGTCGGTGCCTAAGAACCTTTTGGCGCCGACAGCGATGAGGCCCCCGAAAGGGCCGTTCCAATGTGACAGGGAATGCCCCATTCCCTGTCATACCGGCAACCGGTCGACCCGTTTTACCTGCGCCGCGCCGCCGCGCCGTTACGGTCGAAGCGACACGTTCCCTGTCACATCGAAGGAGAAGCCCATGACGGCGCGGATCGCCTCGCTGGTCTCCGGCCCGACATTGGGCGAGGCGGTGGAAGAGTTCCTGGCCCGCCCGCAGCTGGATCGCAACACCGTCCGCTCCTACCGGCAGGCGCTCGGCCGTCTGTGCGCCGAGCTCGGCGCACAGACGCCGCTGACGAACGTCACGCCCAAGCGAGTCGCCGTCGTCTTCGCCGCCGTCTGGCCGCACCTGGCCGCCCGCACCTGGAACCGCCACCGCTCGGCGGTCCGCTCCTTCACGACCTGGGCCACCGGCCGATGGGCGATCGGCGACCTGGCGGCCCTCATCGAGCGGCGCAAGGCGACGACCGACCGGACCAAGGCCATCGCCCGCCACCGCATCCCAGCCCTGTTGGCCCGCCGTGACGTAGACCTTCGGGAGAAGACGTTCTGGCATCTCGCCTACGAAAGCGCCGCCCGCGCGCAGGAGATCCTTGGCCTGGACATCGCCGGTCTGGACCTGGCCAACAAGCGCGCCCGCGTGATCCGCAAGGGCGGCGATACGGCGTTCATCTTCTGGCAGTCCGGCACCGCCCGGCTGCTGCCCCGTCTCCTGGCCGGCCGCCGGACCGGCCCGGTGTTTCTCAGCGACCGACGGCCCGGGCCCGCGCGCACTCCCGCCGCGGCGGATCTGTGTCCTGACACCGGACGTGCCCGGCTGTCGTACGAGCGGGCCGAGTACCTCTTCAAAGCAGGCCACCAAGGGCTACGACCCGGCAGGCGAAGGGTTCACTCTGCATCGGCTGCGTCACTCCCGGCTGACTCATCTGGGCGAGGACGGATGGTCGGCACCGATGCTGATGGCGTTGTCCGGTCACGAGAACCTGCGCACCCTGGGCATCTACGTCAATCCCAGTGCCGAAGCCGTGGCCGCCGCTCTCGCGGAACAAGACCCCGCCCGCCGACAGCGCTGACCAGCACAGCATCCACGTCGCCGCTGGTCAGGCGTATGAGTTGAACACTCTCGACGGCGACCGTGATCTACGCAGAGCTACTTGGCGGCTGGGGACACGTTCAGGAGAAGACCCCCTACCAGGCGCGACAACGACCCTTGACAGCTTTCCCCTAACACCTGTCAACCCTCATCCGGGCAGCGTCTCGCCGCCGACCGGGGCGAGGATCTCCCCGGTGTAGTACGACGAGAGCCGCTCGGCGGCGAAGAAGACGTATGACGGCGCGATCTCGTCCGGATCGGCGGCGCGCCCCATCGGCACCTGCTCGCCGAACTCCGCAACCCGCTCCTCAGGAAGGGTCGCCGGGATCAACGGTGTCCAGACCGGACCGGGGGCGACGGCGTTGACCCTGATGCCCCTGTCGACGAGGTTCCGCGCCATCGAGTAGGTGAAGGCGTTGACCGCGCCCTTCGTCGCCGCGTAGTCGATGAGCGTCCCGTTGCCGCGCAGCCCGTTGACGGAGGACGTGTTGACGATCGCGCCGCCCTCGCGCAAGTAGGGCAAGGCGGCCTTGGTGACCCGGTAGTAGCTGTGGATGTTGACCGCGAACGTGTGCTCCCACTGCTCGTCGGTCAGCTCGTCCAGTGACCGTACGGACTCCTGGTGGGCGACGTTGTTCACCACCACGTCCAGGCCGCCCAGCTCGGTCACCGCCTGCTCCACCACGGCCGCGCAGTGGTCGCGGTCGCCCAGGTCGCCCGGGAGCAGCACACAGCGCCGCCCGGCGGACTCCACCAGCTTCCTGGTGTGGTTGGCGTCCTCGTGCTCGGTCAGGTAGGCGATCGCGACGTCGGCCCCCTCCTTGGCGAAGGCCACGGCCACGGCCCGGCCGATCCCGGAGTCGCCGCCGGTGATCAGCGCCCGCTTCCCGTCGAGCAGCTCCCTGCCGACGTAGTCACGCATCTCGTCGCGTGGCCCAGGGGACATCTCCCCCGAACGCCCCGGACACGGCTGGCTCTGCGGAGGCGGTGCGTTGCCGGCTTGTTCACGCATGCTCTCCCGCATGCCCGAGCCCGCCCCCGGCTAACGTCACCGTGGCCGCTGTCGCTCAGTCAACTGCACGTGCTTCACCTGGTTGATCAGGACTCTCCACGTCGTGATCAAGGAGTGTGAAGTGGACCTTCGTCGCCAGTTGATGGAAGGCCGTGTGCAGGTCCCGAGCGTCGGTACGTCCAGGAATCGCAGACTCGCGCACCCGCCGTTCGCCTCCTACGCGTCGTCCCCTGCGTCTCCTGTCAGGCCGTCTTGATCGCCCCGCCATCGATGATGTGGTCGGCTCCGGCGGTGCTCGCCGCGAGTGGTGAGGCGAGGTAGGCGATCAGGGCGGCGACCTCCGCCGGCTCCACGAGTCGTCCTGTGGTCATGCCCATGGCCGCGGGCAGCCCGGCCACCAACTGCTCCTGCGCCAGCCCGAGTGAGGCGGCAAGCTGGGCGCCGTAGCCGTCGGGCGACTCCCACATGGCGGTGCGCACCGGCCCGGGCGACACCGTGTTGACGCGAACGCCCTGGGGCCCGAACTCCTCCGCGAGGGCCTTCCCAAACGCCGTCAGGGCCGCCTTCGCAGTCGTGTACGGAACCGGGCCGGCGTGTGGAATCCGCGCACCGTTCGAGGAGATGTTGACGACGGCGCCGCCGCGCCGCAGCAGACTGGGCAGCGCGGCCCGGGTCGTGCGGACCGTTGCGAAGAGGTTCAGGCCGTAGATCGCGGCCCACTGCTCGTCGTCGAAGGACAGGAATCCGCCCACTGCTTCGCCGTCTCCCCCGCCCACATTGTTGACGAGCAGGTCCAGCTCACCCAGCTCCGCCAGCGCCGCCTCGACCAGCCGCTCCGGCCCGTCGGCCACCCCCAGGTCCACCGGGATCGCGATCGCCCCCAGCTCCTTGAGCTCCGGCGTCACCGTCCGCGCGGCCGCGACCACGCGCATGCCCTCGCCCATCAGCGCCGCGACGGTGGCGAGCCCGATCCCCCTGCTGGCCCCGGTCACCACGGCGGTCCGCCCACTTAGCTGCAGGTCCATTCCATGCCTCCCTCATTGCATCGTTGATGACGCAGTAAAGCTATTACACGCAACATCAATGTTGCAAGTTATTGTGATGCGGCTACCGTGATGTAGTGTTTTGGGGTGACAACGCGGCATGAACGCATCCGCATCGGCGGCAAGCCGCTCCGCGCCGACGCGGAACGGACGATGCACACGATCCTGGAGGCCGCTGAACGCGTGCTCTTGAGCGATCCCACGGCCACCATGGAGCAGATCGCCGAGGCCGCCGGCGTCGCCCGCACCACCGTTCACCGGCGCTTCGCCACGCGCGAGGCGCTTATCGACGCTCTGACCCGATGGGCGACCGAGCAGTTCGCCGCCGCCGTCGACGGCGCGGTGTCCGACACTGCGCCGCCTCTGGTCGTCCTCTACCGGGCCACCGCGGACGTGCTCCGTGTCAAGATCGGCTGGGGCTTCGCCATGAACCGGGCGGCGAGCGTCACGGATCCGGAGATCGCCCGGGTGCACGCCGACGTACTGGAGAAGTGCGACCGGCTCTTCCGCCGCGCGCAGGCCACCGGGCTCCTGCGGCCAGACGTCGACGTCGAGTGGGCGCGGCGCTGCTACTACGCGCTCATCCACGAAGTGACTCAGGGCGGAACCGCCGACGCAGACGTCGACGCCCTGACCACCCTGATCGTGGACACGCTGCTGAGGGGATTCGGGGCCGATCCCGGACGCGCGTCAACCCGTCTCTGATCGGCCGCACGACCCGGCTCCCGCCGCCGACACCCCTGGGCGTGTACCAGGTCCGCTCGTCGTGCCGGGGCCACTTCGCCGATACCCGCGCCCCGGATCGTACGCGTACGCGAGGGCCGTTCGCCTGACCGAAGCCGCGCTGCTCCCCTGGCGGTCCTAAGGGAGGTTGGGGCCGAGAGGGAAGGCTGGCTCGGCGAGGTCGAAGGTCTCCAGGTCAGTCTGGCTGGCGTCGAGGAGAAGCTCCGCCAGCTCGATCGGGGCCACGGGCAGCATGCGGCCGTGGACCTTGGCATCCCCACCACGCGTGGTCATCGATGAACCCACGAAGGCAGGCTGCCGCATGGCCCTCAACCAAGATCGAGAACAAGTACAAAGAAGCGTGCGTCAAACGCCCTTCAGAACACGATCAAGTGCCGCCCGGCCCGCAGGTCCCCAGTTCGGCTTGCCGCCGGGGAGGCCCCGATCTCCGTTCTGCCCCATGAGCATCAGGAAGAGGCTCTTCATAGCGGCCAGTCCGCGGGCGCGCCTGATCGTTGCCTCGTCCGCGTGCGCGTACGCGTCGAAGAACCGTGCGGCCATGCCCGCGGGGAGCAGCACCCACGCGGCGCCGAGGTCCCACGCGGGATCACCGGCGAACAAGGCACCGAAATCGATCACGCCCGAGAGCGTTCCGTCCGAGACGACGACATTCGCGGGATGGAGGTCGCCGTGCACCCACACCGGCGGGCCCTCCCACTCAGGGGCTGCGACGGCATCGGCCCAGACGGCCCGGACGGCGCGGACATCGCCGACGGCGTCGGGGTCAATGGCCTGCAAGAACTGCTCGAAGCCGCCCGTGCACCTCTTGGGATGAGCGCCGAAGTCCGAACTGGCCGGGGTCTCGGCGGGCGCCTCCACATGGAGCGCCCTGAGGAAGCCCGCCAGCGTGTCGGCCGCGTGGGCGCCGCGGCTGATCGAGCCGTGGTCCAGCGGCTCGCCGGGAACCCATGTCATCACGGTCCAGTGCTTGGGGAAGCGCTCGGACGGTTCGCCGAACCGCACCGGGGTCGGCACTGGGAGCGGCAGGCGCGGGGCCAGCACAGGTAGCCACCGCCGCTCCTTGAGCTGGAGCTCCGAGGTGGGGTCCATGCGCTGCATGCGCACGGCCAACTCGTCCCCAAGGCGCCACATCTGGTTGCCCCAGCCGCCCGCCACCTCGCGGATGGTCAGCCCTGCAAGGTCTGGATGTTGCTCCTGCAGCAGGTCGCGGACCAGGTCTGCGGTGATCTCGATCTCGGTGTCGGTCATGCGAAGTCACAATACTGAGACGGCAGGCGGAGCGGCTCTCGCTCTCCGGAACATCTCGCTGTGATTACACCAATTCGGTTTCAGAGCTGCAGATCAGAGGCTTTGGGACGGAACGGCCCAAAAGTTCAGAGAAGCCGGTATCCGCTGCCCGATGCTGAACGTCAACCCCAAATTGCTCGACCGTCTCGAAGAGATCGAAACCGATCTCCTTGCACGCCGCGAACGCGCCGATGCGGGGGGCTGGATCGGTGAGATCGAAGGCATCGACCTGACCCTCACCTTCCTTCACGCGAAACGCGATGAGGCCGAGCGCCAGGGAAGCCGGTCGGTCGTCAGCCTAGGCATCCCGTCCCTGCCGCCCCGAAGGAGACACGAGCCTGAGCAGTGACCGCGTAGTTTTGGTCGCTATATCGAGCTGGCTGGGCGGGGAAACGCATGCCCGGCCCTGCATGGTCGGTGTCAGCGGATGAGATCCCGGGCGCGGCGCGGTCACCTGCCGGCGCTGCCTGTTCGCCGTCCCCCGGCGCGAGCACCAGGGCCGCGACGGCGAACCGGTGTCCGTCGGATACGCGGTCAGGACCTGTGAGGCCCTGCAACGTTTCGTCAGTTTGCCAGGCCCTCACGCACGAGCGCGCAGCGCAGTTCCTACCGCCGGGCTCGTCGTAGGGAGCGAAGGTTTTGATGGGAATGGCGGGAGTTCACGGACGATCAGTGACGCATGATCCCCATGCTTGTCAAGACACTGATGATATTGCCGAACCGCCCTGTTATGGCCGCCTTGAGCAATCTTGTCACGTTCCAACGCTGAGCGATTGGATAAAGAGGTGATCTTCTGCGGTGCGTCACAGGCGGGTTTCGGATATGCCACCCATGTCGCCGCCTATCCTGCCCGGCCCGGTCCTCTTGCCGCGGGCGGGCCATCGGCCCGCGCCGCCCTCCAAGAAAAGGAGTCGTGACCATGACCATGCTGACCTACACCGTCCTCACCGACCCGGCGCCCCTGGAGGCGTCAGCGGCCGGGCGATCCCCGTCCACGGGGACGGTGTACCTGGTCGTCACCAACACCGGGCAGCAGGCGGCGTACTGGGACACGATCAAGGTGGAGGTGCCCGTTGGCAACGGCGCCGGCGACCTCACCTCGGACTTCAACAAGATCAAACCCAAGGGCGAGTACCGCACCCGGTCGGGCACCCGGTCGTCGGTGAAGGTCCAGCCGGGACCACAGGGCTCCAACGCCTTCCAGGCCACCGTCCCTATCAGTGGAACCCCTTTCGCCCCCGGCGACTCCATGGTGCTGACGCTGGAGAACGTCACCGTCGCCCCCACCGCCGGGCTGGCCGTGCTGACGGTGACCGAGAACACCAGCAGAACCAAGACCGGGAGCCGGAGAACCAGCTTCGCGGCGGTGGCGCTGGTGAAGACCGCTCCAAAGGAGCTCCCGGCGCCGCGCGACTTCCATCCGGACAAGGCCATGGTGGACGCCGGTGAAAAGCTCACACTGCACTGGGAGGAGACCGCCGGCTTCGGCTACGAGATCATGTACCCGGGCGCGGCACAGCCCGTCTCCGTCTCCGGGGGCAGCTGGTCACCGCCCGACGCCCCGAAGCGGGCTACCACCTACATCCTCATCGCCACCGACCCCAACACTCAGCAGCAGCACTTCCTCACCACGACCGTTCAGGTGCGCAATCCCGTCCTGGAAACCCTCACCGCCACCACCGGCATCGACACCCCGTGGGTAGGAGGACCGAACAGCGGCGACGGAGCCGTCGCCTTCTCCCAGGGCGGAGCGACCGTACGGCGCACACGCGGCTCCAATGACCCGGGCACCCTGTACGCCGGCGAGACCGTGTTCAACGGCGTAGCCACCGAGTATGTGAAGGGGCTAAAGGACGGCGACGGAGACATCACCTTCCTCCCAGGCGGGGTGAAAGTCTGGCGCACACGCGGCTCCAATGACCCGGGCACCCTGTACGCCGGCAAGGCCGACTTCAACGGCGTCAACACCGAATGGGTACAGGGAAGAAGCACCGACGACGGATGGATCAGCTTCCCCAAAGAAGGGGTGAACGTCCGCCAGGGTGGCGGAGCATGGGGAACCGTGTTCGCCGACAAGGCCGACCTCAACGGCGTCAACACCAAATGGGTGCAGGGAAGAGACAACGACGACGGATGGATCAGCTTCCTCAAGTATGGGCTGCAGGTATACCAGGGCGGGACGAACACCCATGGCACTGTGTACGCCGACTCCATACGCGCGAAGGATGCCCCCTACGGGCAGGGTGGCGGGTGGATCAACCTCCACGACGAAGGGATAACCGTTTACCTGTCAAAGGACGGAAGTAATGGTCTTGGGAACGTGACGGCCCGCGCCTACAACCGCTGACTTCACCACCGCTCAAGGAAACAACCCCTGCACACGACATGGGCCCGGAGGATGCTCCGGGCCTATGTCGTCGTGGATGTGATGCAGGTAAGGCGCGTTGATCACCAGTGCCCTGGCAAGCGCGTCGCGTCTGTCCCGGTCCAGTGGCTCGTGCACCTCCTCACCGTACCCAGGAGGGGAGAACCGCCCCGGCCGCGACCGATGGTGATCGTGGACTTGTGACGCCGTCGGCTAAAAATTGCGCCGGCGGCGAGGCCTCCGGGTAATCATGATCTCGCTGTTCTGTGGCAGCCCTGGCCCAGGCCACCAGCCTGCAGTCCACGCTGGACGTGCTGGCCAGCGGCAACCGTAGAGCCCGTCGGCTGAGGTGAGACCTCGGCCGTGTCGCTGCCGAGCACGCCCCGGCGGCACGCCGCCGTCACTCTGACCACCGACCCATCCGCCGTAGCGCTCATGCCCGCTCGAATGCCTATCAGCCTGGCTCGCCCATCGTGGCTCCCAAACTGACGAGCGTTCGGCTCCCGTTCTCGCAGACGTGGCCAATCACTCATGTTGCCTAGGTCAACCAGGTGCAGATAAGCACCGGTGACCGGAAGGGCGGCCCTGGTGACACCTTCTCGTCACGGCGGCCGGCCCCGTACCGGTCAGAGGCCGTATTCCTGGAGGCCCCCAGCCCCGGACGGCGGGTGGCGGCCGGCCCATGCGTGCCGTATCAGACCTTGCCGGACAGCGCGCACCCCCACGTCATCGAGACGTCCGACGGCCAGCGCGCGGCTCAACAGAGTGGGACCAACCCACACAACTCGCACCTGCTACTCTGTGTCATATATTGATTACGTTGCGCCACAAATCGGGGGTTCTTGTGAAGGTCACCTGCGTCGGCGGCGGGCCCGCCAGCCTGTACTTCTCGATCCTGATGAAACGCGTGGACCCGTCCCATGACATCACCGTGTACGAGCGGAACCCAGCCGGGTCGACGTACGGCTGGGGCGTGACCTACATGGGCGAACTGCTCGACAATCTCCACGGCGCCGACCCCGAGTCCGCGCGCGCCATCAGCGAGAGCTCGGTCTGCTGGGACAGCACGGTCGTGCACGTCCGCGACCACACGATGGTGCGTAGCGGCGACGACGGCTTCGGCATCGGCCGGCGCCGGCTGCTCGGCATCCTCACCGAGCGGGCCCGGTCGCTCGGCGTGCGCATCGAGTTCGAGCGCGAGATCACCGACGAGGACGAGGTGGCCGATGCCGACCTCGTCGTCGCCGGCGACGGGGTCAACAGCGTGCTGCGCGAGCGCCACGCCGACCACTTCGGCACCGTGGTCGCCGTCGGGGGAAACCCCTACGTCTGGCTCGGCACCACCAAGGTCTTCGACGCCTTCACCTTCTCCTTCGTGGAGACCGCGCACGGCTGGATCTGGTGTTACGGCTACCCATTCAGCCAGGACCACAGCACCTGCCTCATCGAGTGCTCCCCCGCGACCTGGAAGGGGCTCGGGCTCCACGAGGCGAACGAGGCCGACGGCCTGGCCCTCCTGGAGAAGCTCTTCGACGACATCCTCGACGGCCACCCGCTGATCGGCCGGGCGCAGGCCGACGGCAGCGCGCGCTGGCTGAACTTCCGCACCCTGACCAACCGGGCGTGGTACCGCGACAACCTCGTCCTGCTCGGGGACGCCGCGCACACCACGCACTACTCCGTCGGCGCGGGCACCTCCCTCGCGCTGGGGGACGCCGCCGTCCTGGTCATCGCGCTGCACAGCGACACGCGGCTCCAACGCGCCCTCGCCCGCTACGAGCGGGAGCGCATGTCCGCGATGCGGGCCCCCCAGAGAGCGGCCCGCCACAGCGCCCTGTGGTACGAGAACATCCCGCGTTACATCAACCTTCCGCCGCCGCAGATGTTCGCACTGCTCGGCCGTCGGCACTCCCCGGTGCTCCCGCACGTCCCGCCGCGGCTGTACTACCAGGTCGACCGGGCGGCCGATCTACTCGGGGCGCTGCCCCGGTTCAAGCGCCAGCGCTAGCCGCAGGCCGGGGAAACGGGGGGCTCGGCGGTGAATCGAACCCCGGCTGGGCGAGACAGGCCGTGGCCGCGCATGTCCCAGGTGATGACTCGGTACCCCTGGGCACGCAGGTAGTTGCTCTGGGCGTCGAACATCACGTGATCGGCCCCCGCGCCGTGCGAGAACACTGATGGAACGCCGTCGCCGCCGCTGTCGGCATAGTGGAGAGCAGAGACGCTCTTGGATGCAGTACGGACAGACCTCGAGTCGGTTGGCTCGGCTCAGCGAGACCGGTCGTTTCGACGTTCCTGAATGTGTTGCCTGACCGGCTTCTGGAGTTTGAATGTGGCGCGGTAGGCGCTGGGGCTGGGGCCGAGGCGGGAGGCGAAGTGCGAGCGCAGTGTCACGGGTGAGCCAAAGCCGGCCAGCGTCGCGATGCGCTCGATGGGAAGGTCGGTGGTCTCCAGCAGTTCCCGGGCGCGGTCCAGCCGCGCGGTCAGCAGCCATTTCCGGGGCGTGGTGCCCGTTTGTGCCCTGAACTGCCGGTTGAGGCTGCGTATGCTCAGATGCGCGTGCCGTGCGATGTCGCCCAGCGTCAGGGGCAGATGCAGGTTCTGTTGCATCCACTGCAAGGTGGGCTGGAGGACCGGGCCATTACCTCCAGGGTCGGGGTGCCGGATGATCTGGGCCTGCTCGCCGTCGCGCTGAGGCGGCATCACAACGGTGCGGGCGGCATCGGTGGCCGCCGCAGCGCCATGATCGGTCCGGATCATGTGCAGGCACAGATCGAGTCCTGCGGCGGCTCCGGCGGAGGTCAACACCTGCCCGTTGTCGACGAACAAGACTGCTGGGTCCACCGTGATGCGCGGGTAGGACCGGGCGAGATCCTGAGCGGCACGCCAGTGTGTGGTGGCCCGGCATCCGTCCAGCAGGCCGGCGGCGGCGAGGACGAAGGCCCCAGTGCAGATCGACGCAATGCGTACGCCGTGCCCGGCGGCCGTGCGCAGCAGCTCCAGCACCCGCGGTTCCGGCGGTGGGGAGTGCCGGCCCATCCCGGGCACCATGATCGTGTCGGCGCTCGCGGCCGCGTCGAGCGGAAAGTCGCAGCGCACCCGGAAACTTGGGACGTCGACAGCGGTGGCGGTGACGTCCTGGTCACCGCACACCCTGACCTCATACCGGGGCGTTCCGTCGGAACGCCGGGCAGCCGAGAACACCTGACACGGCACCGCCAGGTCAAAGGCGACAACCCCGGGGAAGGCCAATACCGCCACCGTGTGCATGGCCAGAACGTATCGCAAGACGGCACGACCGGCGCTGGCCTCACCCTCCGGCCTGATTCCACCATTACGCCATGGAACGAAGAGATCTCTTGGTGGGCACGACCGCTGCGATCGCCGCAGCCGCCCTGCCGGGCACCGCGGCCGCCTCAGCGACGTCGCCGGTCGGTGCGCGGCAACGCGTGCACATCGTGTTGTTCGACGGCGTTGAGGAACTGGACTTTGCCGCGCCGCTGGAAACCCTCGACATCGCCGGCAAGTTCGGCGTGCCCATCGAAACAAGGCTGGTCACCGTCGAGGGGCCGCAGACCGTGACAGCCCATTGCGGTACCCGGATCGAGGTGCGCGCCGACTGGATGCCCGACGAGGCGGACGTGATCCTGGTGCCGGGTGGCGGGGCTCGGGACGACGGTAAACCCGGCGTGTTCGCGGAGATCAAGCGTGGAGTGATCCCAGCCGCGTTGCGGGCGGCCCGTCGGCCGGGGCTCACGATGGCGTCGGTGTGTACCGGCGCGCTGTTGTTGGGTGCGGCGGGTCTGGTTCGCAATCGGCCATGCACCACGCATCACCGCAGCAAGGAGCAATTGGCCGAGCAAGGTGGCAAGGTCGTCAACGGGCCGGGTCCCGGCATGCTAGGGCCGCGCGTGGTCGACGACGGAGATCTGGTCACCTCGGCCGGTGTCACCAGCGGCCTGGAACTGGCCTTGTGGCTGGTCCAGCGCGCGTACGGCACGCAGATGTCGATGAATGTCGAGATGGTGCTGGAGTACGAACGCCGCGGCGTCGTCCACGAAGCCCGCCGCCGCTAGGGAGTGTCTTAAGACGGTTCGCCCTGGGAGCGTAGGTTGCATCCTGGAATAGACCATCGAGGTGGTGGAGTTCGATGCCGATGTGGCGGCGCCGCGACGGCGAGGTCCGGGCATGTCCTGATTTGTGAGGTGCTCGACGTCGCGGCCCTTGCCCTCTGGCGGGCAACCTCATGCGTAAGATCACCCTGCAAGAAAGGATCGCCCTGGCATGTCTGATGTCGAGTTCCACTTTCCGGCGACGTCGCCTGCGCTTCGCGCCCGCGAGTTCGTGGAACGGGTTGAAGCGCCCTTTCTGGTCAACCACAGCATCCGCCGTTACTTGTTCGGCCGGGCCGTCGTCGAGCAGCGAGGGTAAAGGCCCGGTGCGGACCTCGCCGTGCGCTTCCTGCTCGAGGAGGGTCTCAGCGAGGCGCGCACGCAGATCGTCTGGGATGCGATCGCGTTGCACACCTCGTCTGGCATCGCCAACTGGAAGGGACCGGTGGCCGAGTTCGCCCAGCAGGGCATTGCCCTGGACATCGGCGGCCAGGGGACCGATCGGCTGCCTCCTGGGTTCGCCGATGAGGCGCACGCTCGCTTTCCGCGGTTGGGTGTGGAGGACGCCCTGGCGGACGCCATCGTCTCCCAGGTCCTCGCCAATCCGGCCAAAGGCATGTTCATGACGCTCCCCGGCTAGCTCGCCCGCCAGCGTGTGCCGTCCTCGCATGTCCCAACCTGGGAGCAGATGATCGCAGCCTCGGAGTGGCAGCGCTGCTGACGCGCTCCCGGGACGGGGAGAACCAGGACTCAGGCGTGCACGCCGTCGTGTACGGCCGCATGGTCACCTGCGCGAGTCTCTCGGTGTTGTCCATGAATGCGTGAGCCTAAAACGTGGTTGGGAGGAGAGCCGGTGATCGAGCGAGTGTTCCAGAGTGGCGACGTGCCCGCGGCGGAGCGGTTCGAATATTGGCGTGAGCAGCTTACTCGGACGGTGGTGCCAGTCGAGATATACAGCAACCACCAGGGAAACTTCCGCGCCTACCAGCGCATCCTGGAACTTGGTGCCGTTTACGTCCGAACCTCCGCGTTCCTTCCGCTGCAGGCAATCCGGACGTCGCGTCTGATCCGGGAATCCGATCCCGAGCGCTATCACCTCAGCATCTCCTCGCGTGGCGTCATGAGGACCTCTTGGAACGGTCGTGAGACAGTGACCGGCGTGGGCGACCTATACGCCTATGACACCTCGCGCCCTGGGACGTTCACCCTGGCGGTGTCCGAAGCCGAGAGCCTGGCAGAGATGACCTCACTCGCGGTCCCCAAGGCCATGGTGCCGTTGCCTCACCGCAGCATGGACCGACTACTCGGTGGGCGCCTACCAGGACAGGAAGGGATCGGCGCTCTGCTCTCAGGCTTCCTTACCCGTCTGAGTGCCGATACCGGCAGCATTCGGCCGGCCGATGGTCCCCGGCTGGGCGCGGTCCTGCTCGATCTGTTCCCCGCGTTGTTCGCTCACCTCCTCGAGGCCGACGCCACTCTGGAGCCGGAGACCCGCCAACGCGCCCTCGCGCTGCGCATCCAGTCCTTCATCCAGCAGCACCTACATGACCCGGACCTCACCCCGTCCGCGATCGCCGCCGCGCACCATATCTCTCTGAGTTACCTCCATCGGCTCTTCCAGTCTCATGCAACCACCACGGTGGCCGCATGGATCCGCCAGTTGCGCCTGGAACGCGCGCGCCGCGACCTCGCCGATCCCGCACTGCGCGCCGTCGCCATCCACGGCATCGCCTCCCGCTGGGGGTTCCCGCGCCCCGAGGACTTCAGCCGCGCCTTCCGCGCCGCCTACAGCATCACCCCGAAGGACTATCGACATCAGGCGCTACTCGACTCGGTGTAGACGCTCCGCCAAGAAATTGGCGACTCACCGCCAAGGCATCCTTGCAATTTCATGCCATCGTGATCAGCGCGACGGTGGCACCGGGCCGGGGCCGCAACGGGTGCTTTCGCAGTGCGTTAAATCCCGCCGGAGTGACTTTTGCCATGTGCAGAGGTCGAAATCAGCGCCCACCAAAGGACGACCCCGCCTCGGCCCATAAAAGATCTATGAGGACTTATGCAACTCTCTGTGAAGCGGACTCTCGCAGGCTCGACGGGCATTCTGCTGCTCTGCACGGGACTGCTCGTAGGCACGTCCCCTGCCCAGGCCGCGACCGGCCACGACCCGTACAAGTCCGGGTGCGCGGCAACGAAGCGGGTGGTCACGTCGGGCGAGCTCAAGGTGACCTCCGGCCAGTACAAGGGCAGTCACTACGGCGACATCAAGCTCATGTGGTCTCGCAAGTGCCAGACGAACTGGACGGAGATCTGGGTCGACAAGAGTGACTGGGGTCTGGTCCGCGTCGTCCTCGCGAAGAGGAATACGGATGGAAAGCGGATTGTGGACTTCAATTACGGGCCTGGTAACGGCGGGCACCACTGGGGCGACATGATCAGCGGTCGCGGCATCTGTGCATGGGGCTTCGCCACGGCTCACAGGGCCAAGAACCTGGTGGCGCGCGGCACCACGCCGACTCATACGAGCGCCTGCGGCTGACCTGTCTCGCGAGCCCGTTGCCGGTTCCGGCGGCGGGCTCGACAATGCCTTTCCCCGGCCACCACCCGGCTCCCCTGAGACGGCCAGACTAGTGCTCTGTACCCCGTTCTGCGTGCCATCGCGGGCGCCTATGACACGCAGACCGCCAGGTGGGCGGCGAAGACCCTGGAGTATCCCCGTGGTCGACGTCAAGCTGACCGGTAGTTCCTGGCCATGGGCCGCGACACTCATCCCCGTGGCGCTCGCGCTGCTGGGCACCGCCTCCGGCAATCTGTCCGCCGGGTCGCAAGCCGCGATCTGTCTGCGATCGACCGATCGTTCATCCGCTTATGAGTGGATAAGCACCGCATTTCCCCGATGAATCCCGATGCATAGGCAGCAATGTGAACCACCTTCGGCGGCGCGGTCCCTCCCGGCGCCAAATGCTCATGTACGCGGCCAGCACCGCAGGGCTGGCCGCGTTCGCCCAGCTCCCCAGTGAGGCAGAGGCGAGAACCAGGTCGCTGCAGGGCACCCCCTTCACCCTCGGTGTGGCCTCTGGCGATCCGCGGCCGGACAGTGTGGTCCTGTGGACGAGGCTGGCCGTCGAACCCCTCGCGGACGACGGCCTCGGCGGCATGCCGCGTACTCCCTTGCCGGTCCGCTGGGAGCTGGCCGAGGACGACAGCATGCGCAAGGTCGTGCGGAGTGGCACCGCCACGGCGCGCCCCGAGTTGGCGCACGCCGTACACGTCGAGGTGGAGGGCCTGCTGCCGGGGCGCGAGTACTGGTACCGCTTCAGCACGGGCGGCTACGAAAGTCCCGTCGCCCGCACCAAGACGGCGCCCGCCCCGGGCTGGGCCACCGAGGTGGCGTTCGCGTGGGCCTCATGCCAGCGATGGGAGGACGGCTTCTACACCGCGTACCGCGACATGGCCGCCCAGGACCTCGACGTGATCGGGCACCTGGGCGACTACATCTACGAGTACGGCATCGGCGCCACCGGCGGCCGGCGCAACATCCCGCTCTCACCCGCGCACAACGCGCCGACGATGACGCTCTCGCAGTACCGGCTCCGCTACGCGCTGACCAACACCGACCCCGATCTGCGCGCGGCCAGGGCGGCGGCGCCGTGGTTCCTGGTGCCCGACGACCACGACGTCGAGGACAACTGGGCAGCCGACCAGTCGCCCACCGGTATGACGCCGGAGAACTTCCTGCGCCGCCGCGCCGCGGCCTTCCGCGCGTACTTCGAGAACCAGCCGTTGCGCCCGTCCACCCTGCCCGCCGGCCCCGACACCACGTACTACACGCGCCTCAGGTACGGCAGGCTGGCGACCTTCTTCGCCATGGACGAGCGCCAGTACCGCAGCCCGCTCGACATCAACGCCAGGCTGGATCCGAACCGCACCATGCTGGGCGCGGAGCAGGAGGAGTGGCTGCTCGACGGGCTTGGCCGCTCGCACAGCACCTGGAACATCCTGGCCAACCAGGTGCAGATGTTCCAGCTCGACCGGCTTACCGATCCGGGGCTGCAACAGCTCAACCCGGACACCTGGGACGGATATGCGGCCGCCCGCGATCGCCTGTGGGCGGGCATCGCCGAGCGCCGGGTATCCAACCCGGTCGTCGTCACCGGCGACGCGCACGTCAACTGCGCCGCCGAGCTCAAGGTCGGCTATGACGACCCGAGCTCACCGACCGTCGGCGTCGAGTTCATGGGCACGTCCATCACCACGGGCGGCAACGGCTCTGACATGACGCCGGGCGGCGCCGAGTGGCTGGCGGCCAACCCGCACCTGAAGTTCTTCAACAATCAGCGCGGCTACGTCCGCTGCCACATCGCGGCGGACACCCTGCGCACCGACTACGTGGTCGTGGACCGGGTCACCGCTCCGGACGGCACTGCCTCGGTACGCAGGTCGTTCGTCGTCGAGTCCGGCCGCCCTGTCCTCCAGGAGGTGTGAACCAACATGAAGATCATCATCGCCGCCTCCGTGGCCATCGGTGGCCTGGCAGTCGCCGCCCCTGCCGACCACGCGGCCGACAACATGGCACGCACCCCCTCCGGCCAGGTGCTGGTCGTCCACGCGAACCTGCAGGATTCCGTACGGCAGGCCGACGCGTCGGACACCGCCGACCTGGACACGTTCGCGCGCAAGCTGGCCGGCAAGCTGCCCGACGCGCCCGACGCGCTGGTGCTCAACGAGATCCTCGGCCCCGGTGCCCAACACCTGGCCACCCGTCTCAGTCGTGAGACAGGCGACCGCTACACGGTGGCGATCGCGGGTGACCGCTCGGCCTTCCGCCCTGACGGCTCGGTCAGGGAGACCGCGATCATCCTGAACGCGGAGACGATGACCGCCGAGCGAGCGGGCACGTTCGAGCGCGTCCAGGATGAGGACCAGGCTTTCCTCTCCGCGAGGAAGCGGGACTCCAGCCTCCGCGTCCCGCTGGTGGCCGCGCACCCGGGCGGCGACCCGGCGACAGCCGTACCGGCGCTGTCCGAACTGATCGGCAACCGGTTCGAGGCGGGAAACGTCACCGTCCTCGGTGGCGACTTCCGTGCCGCGCGCTGTGCCGTACCAACTAAGGATCAGGCCGTGGACTGCGCGCCACAGGCCTTCTGGGCCGAGCTGACCGGGCCGCGTGCCTACAGCGACGCGCTGTTCGACAGGGGCGACGCGCAGGCGCGTGACCACACCGGCTACCTGTTCACGCGCGGCCAGGTGCTCCGCGCCGGAATCGACGCCGACCCACCAGCCGGGTGCAAGGCCGCCTTCGACGCCGGGCGCTCTCGTACGGCCTCCGCTGCCTGCCGCGATGGTTACTACGCCGACGCGCCGTTCAGCTGGGCGTTGCTGGCCGCTCCCAAGGACGTGCACGCGGTCGTGACGCCTGCCAAGGTGGCGCTTGACCACTGTCAGATCAACACCCGGGTGGGCGCGGTCATCGCCAAGGGTGTCAACAACACGGGCTCGCCGGTCACCCGCCACGTCACCGTGGAAACCGCCGGACCGGTCAGCGCGACGCCGGTCAGGGGGACGCTCAACATACCCGCCAGGCAGGCGGCCGCACTGCCGATCAAGGTAACCGCGCCGAGGGACGCCGCTGCGGGCACGCACAAGCTCACGGTCACGGTGGGCGAGGAGGCCACCGAGGTCCCCGTCACGATCACCAAGGACTGCACGGAGCCCGCCGTGTACGCCAGCAGCTTCCACCCGGGCAACGGTCCCGAGCGGGCGATCGACGGTGACATCACCACGTTCTGGCACTCGGAGTACTCCCCGCCGCACCCGCTCCCGCAGTGGATCACCCTCAACCTGGGCGCGGTCAAGAAGGTCAGCACCCTGGAGTATCAGCCGCGGTTCGATGGCAACCTCAACGGCACGATCCTCGACTACCGCGTGTTGGTAAGCGCGGACGGCGAGGTCTTCACCCAGGTGGCCTCGGGCACCTGGGCCGCCGACGCTCGGCTGAAGACCGCCACGTTCCCTGCCACCGACGCGAGGTACGTTCGCCTGGAGGGCAGCCGGGCCAGTGGCGGCTCCTACCTGTCGGCCGCCGAGGTCGTGGTCCGCTGACGCGTCCACTCACGCATGGGTCACCGACAGGACGGCGGCCAAGCCGCGACCAGTGCACCCGATCACTGCGCTACGGACGCCAACTGACCGTCCGTCCCCGCCAAGAACACCAAGTCCTCCAGCAGATCCGCGCCGATCAAGCCACCGACCAGTGGCAGATGCGATGCGCGATCCGCTCCGGCGTCGCAGGCACCATGGACCGCAGACCAAGTACGAGAGAAGGGGGCAGTCCCCTGGTTGCCGATCACGTCCCCGGAGACGGATACGGCTCGAACACGGCGGGATAAGTCCGGCGAGATAACGATCATCAATGCGTTTCCGCAGGTCGAAGCTGGCAGCCCTAGCTATCCATCAACGATGGAATCGCCTGGCCGGGGATAGCTGAGGAAGTCAGCTCCTGCGAGCTTCGCATGGCGCATGGCGG